>QYPD01000029.1 GCA_007279775.1 Spirochaetia bacterium
AGCACATAAGTTTTATGTGCTCGGAATACCGCAAGACTCTGAGAGTAATCAAAGAGCTAGATAAATTATCGCTTAATACAAAATCCGGCTTATGGCTTGCCGGTTTTTTATTATCTAAATTAAAAAATCTTTTCCCGTCAACCCCAAAGAGCATATTGCTTCATTTGAACCATCGCGTAGGCGGAATATATAAATAACCGAGCGAAGCGAAGATTTTACGATTCGCAAAAATTAGGTCGGAAAATCCCGAAGGGAGGAACGGGCACCAAATTTTTGCCGTAAAATCTAGCTGAGCGAGTTTTATTTATTTACGCCGGAGCGCGGTGAAAAGGAAGTAATATGCGACACTATTTTATAACCACAGTATAAGCGTTTTTGGGAATTTGGTTAAATTTATCGGGCAAGACGTAAAAAATATTTTTAGCGATTTGTTTTTCGAAAGTGAAAGTGTCTGTGATGAACATTACGGTTTGCGCCGGCATTGGAATACCGCGCACATTTACTCCGCCGGCTTGAACTAAAACGTATTTCGGCAATTCTTTTGGCAGGGCGTTTAATTCTTTGCCGATTTGAACGTAATCGGCGGCAAAAGCTCCTTGCACGTTAGAATTTTTGCCCCATTGAATAAAATAAGCATAATAGGCTTGAAAAACAAATAAAACAATAATTACAAATAATAAAGTGTAAGTTGCAAAATTTAAAACTTTTGAATTTTGAATTGTAATTTTGATTTTTGATTTTTGATTTTTGATTTTTTCTATTAGCCAAACCCCGCCGACTCCGGCGAAAATTACAGCGGGCGGAATTAAAAGAATTGAACGCAAAGCGTGCGGTATGCCTTCGTTGGAAATTACAACCGGGAGCATCGCCAGAATGAACCAGCTGAACAAAGTCCAAAATCCCAAATTTAAATTAGTTTCATTTTCTAATTTTGAATTGTCATTTTGATTTTTGATTTTTGAATTTTGAATTAAAGATTTTACTGTGATAATAATACCGATGATAAATAAGATACCGACTACTGGAAATAATTCTGGAGCATTGGCAATATTGTGCCGCCAATTTCCGTCGCCGATAAAATTAAACATTCCCAAAGTTTTCACGGCATTTATCGCTAAATCTTTAATGGGTGATTGAGAAACGCCAACTGAAATTTGAATCGTGCGGCCGAAAAAGTCCGCCGGATTTTTAAGAAAATAAATTCCGATGGGCAAAGCGGCAATAAAAGCGGCGATAACATATATTGAAATCGCGGCCCAAAGCTTTTTCGCGAATTCCCGATTTTGATAAAAATAATAAAAAAAGATAACGGCGATTAAAAGCGGCATTACGCGGTAGGCGATATACGAATAAAATCCCAAGCCGAAAAATAAACCACCTATTATAGAATTTAGAATGTAGAATTTAGAATTTAGGGACGATGTTTTTTTAAAAGAAACTAACAAAAAATAAACCGCCCAAACCAAAAAGAACGGCGCCATTATGGCGCGGAAGCCGATTCGGGAAAAATTAATGTGCCAGAAGCTAGTGGCGAGAAAGAAAGAGGAAAGCAGGGCGACGTTTTTATTGAATAATTCTTTTGATAGAAAATAAACTCCCAAAACCGTTAAAATCCCAAAAATCGCGCTCGGCAGCCTTAACATCCATGGTTCGGGGCTGTCTCCGAAAAAGGGCATCAAAATTTTCAAAAAAACTGCCTGAATGTTCATAAACAGCCCTTCACGCCCGTTGTTTTCGGGATAGAAAATCTTGAATCCTTCAAGTGAGGGCAGTTTTGAAATTGCTTCAAGCGCGTTATTGCCGTTCATCGCTTCGTCGGGATAAAGCCCTGGAGGCAAATCGGCTATATTGTACAGCCTGAAGAAAGCGGCTATAATTAAAATAATAATTAAAATTATCAGTTTTGAATTTTTAAACATATGTTTAATTATAACACATTGGAAAAAGATATTGAAAAGTTAAGCAGAGAAATCGCGGAAAAGAAAAATATCCCCGAGCATAAAGAAACTCCTGAAAGGGAATTAATAAAACAAGTAATCACTCCGTTAGTTTTGCAGACGAAACGTCAGGCAGCAGGAACAGTCAATAATTCTCAAAGTGCGTCTGACGCCGAAGAAACGGTTTTGCCCGATTATCTTAAAGATTCGCCGGCGGAAACCAAACTTCAAGTGGAAAAATTGGTTAAGTCTGTTTTTAGCGACGGCCTTGAAAAAACGGTGAAGAAGGCCGTTTCGTCAAACGCTTTTGTCTTAGACGCTTTCCACGATGCCTTAACGGACAAGCTTTACGACGAGTTAAAGGCAAGAAAATTAATTTAGACTATGGAAATTTATTTCATTATCTTCGCCGTTTTAATAGTTGTTTTTGCCGCGGTCGCTTTTTTCTTCAGCCGCCATTTAATAAAAAAGAAAAGGCTCTCGCAAGCGTTGGACCTTAAAATCCTTTTGGTGCGTTTGCCGCAAAAAAAATCCGAGCAAAAAACTCAGGAAGATTTTTTGAGAGAAATGAATTTGTCCTCACAGCTTTTTGGCGCTTTGGCGGGGTTGAATTCGCCGTTCGCCTTGGAAGCGGCGGTTCATAATATAGGCGAAGAAATCCATTTTTATATCGCTGCGCCCAAAGATTCAATTGAATTCGCCAGCAGACAAATAGAAGGTTTGTGGAGCGAGGCCAAGGTGGAAACGGTAAACGATTACAATATTTTTAATCCGAGCGGAGTCAATTCCGGAGTTTATTTAAAGCAAAAATCTTCTTATGTTTTGCCGATAAGGACCTACGTGGAAGCAAATATGGACACGTTTTCCACAATTTTAAGCGGCCTTTCAAAAATTAATGAAATAGGTGAGGGAGCAGGAATTCAAATTTTGGTAAAAGCCGCGCCTGGTTCCGCGAAAAAAACCATTTATTCGGCGATTGAACGCTTAAAAAAAGGAGAAAGGATTGAAAGCGTTTTGAAGGGCGGCGCGATTGGCATGAAAGACATACAAAAAGCCGTTTCCGGAGAAGTTAAAAAAGAGGAAAAAATCATAGATAGTGAAGCGATTAAAGCGTTGGAATCAAAAATAAGCAAGCCGCTTTTGGCGGTGAATTTCAGAATTTTAGTTTCTTCGCCGAGCCAATATCAGACCGACGCAATTTTAGAAGGCGTTTCCGGAGGAATTTCGCAATTTTCCGCGCCTTCGCGGCAGGAACTAAAAATCATAAAGCCCCGCGATTTGGACAATTTAATTTACCAATTTTCTTTCAGGGAATTCGACGATTCCCAATCGATGATTTTAAACACCGAGGAACTGACAAGCATGTTTCATCTGCCTTCGTTTTCAACAGAAGTGCCGAAAATCAATTGGCTGAAATCGAAAGAATCTCCGCCGCCGGCGAATCTTCCAAACAAGGGCACTCTTATAGGGGAAAGCCTTTTCCGCGGCGAAAGAAAACCGGTTTACATTTCTGAAGACGACCGTCGGCTCCACGTTTACGCTATCGGCCAAACAGGCACTGGAAAGTCCACTCTTATGACTAATATGGCAGTTGAAGATATTCGCCAAGGCAAAGGAATGGCGGTTGTGGACCCCCACGGCGATTTGATTGAAAAAATTTTAGGCTTGATCCCGGAAAAACGATTTGAAGACGTTATAATTTTTGACCCTTCGGACCGTTGGCGGCCGCTGGGACTTAATATGCTTGAATACGATTTTAACCGGCCGGAAGAAAAAACTTTCATCGCCAACGAGATGCAGGGGATTTTCAACAAACTTTTCTTGGCGGAAACAATGGGGCCGATGTTTGAACAATATATGAAAAACGCGCTTCTTCTTTTGATGGAAGATTCTTCCGAACCTGCGACTTTAATGGAGGTGGCGAGAATTTTTACGGACCCTGAATTTAGGGAAAGAAAACTTTCGCGGGCTTCAAATCCCGTAATTGTTGATTTCTGGCGCAAAGAAGCGGTTAAGGCAGGAGGCGAAGCGGCGCTTTCAAACATGACACCTTATATAACTTCCAAATTCAACAACTTTACGGCTAATGATTATATGCGGCCAATTATCGGTCAGCCAAAATCCGCTTTCAATTTCCGTCAAATAATGGATGAAGGGAAAATTCTTTTAGTCAATCTTTCAAAAGGCAGGATAGGGGATATTAACGCCAATCTTTTGGGAATGGTTATTGTCGGAAAAATTTTGATGTCCGCGCTGTCGCGGGCCGATGTGGCAAGAGAAAAACGGCGCGACTTCAATCTTTATATAGACGAATTCCAAAATTTCACCACAGATTCCATTTCAACCATTTTATCGGAAGCCAGAAAATATGGATTAAATTTAACGGTCGCGCACCAGTTTATCGCGCAATTAACGGAAAAAATCAGGGATTCCATTTTTGGCAACGTGGGTTCAATAATTTCTTTCAGGGTCGGTCCGCAAGACGCGGAATTTTTGGCGAAGCAATTCAGCCCGACGTTCAATGAAAACGATTTGATGAATATAGATAATTTTAATGCCTACGCGAAAATTTTGATAAACGGCCAGACATCAAAACCGTTTAACATAAGAACGGCCGCTCCCGAAGCGGGGAGTTTGGAAACGGGCGAGCGCTTGAAAGAAATGTCGCGGCAAAAATACGGCCGGGACCGCCAGGAAGTAGAAGATAAAATATTGAAAAGATTGAGAGAATAAATTTATATGTCTAAGCCCAACTCCTTTTTACAATTTCCTTAATTTGTGGCATAATTGATTAATGACTGAAAGTCCAAATAAACCGGTTCGGACGCGTTTTGCGCCTTCGCCAACAGGCTTTCTCCACATCGGTTCTGCCCGGACCGTGCTTTTTAACTGGCTCTTCGCCAAGCAAAACAACGGTAAATTTATTTTAAGAATTGAAGACACCGATATAGAACGGTCAAATTCTGATTTTGAAAAAGACATTATTGATGGAATGAAATGGCTTGGTTTGGATTGGGACGAGGGACCCACCCCTGCCGCGGCAGGGGAAATCCCAAATTCCAAATTACAATTTCCAAAATACGTTGGAGATTACGGTCCCTACAGACAAAGCGAACGGCTTGATATTTACGAAAAATATTTAAGAAAACTTATAGAAGAAGAAAAAGCTTACTATTGTTTTTGTTCTAAAGAAGATCTTGAATCCGACAGGCAGGCGATGCTGTCTCAAGGCATGGCGCCAAAATACGGCGGTCGCTGCAGACATATTAAAAAAGATGAGGCTGAAAGAAGGGCAAAAGCGGGAGAGCCTGCGGTTATCCGCTTCCGAGTTCCCGAAATTGAAGTTGAATTCCAGGATATTATCCGCGGAAAGGTTAAATTCGACGCTTCGCTTATCGGCGACATAGTTATCGCAAAAAACTTGAGTTCGCCGTTGTTTAATTTTTCAAACGCCGTTGACGACGCCGAAATGAAAATAACCCACGTTATCAGGGGAGAGGATCACCTTTCAAACACTCCAAAGCAAATTTTAATCCAAAAAGCGCTTGGCTTTGAAACTCCGCAATACGCCCACTTGCCGCTGATTTTTACTCCCGACCGAAAAAAAATGTCAAAGCGCTATCTTGAAACGGCATTGATAGATTATGTGAAAGATGGCTACTTAAAAGAGGCAATTATAAATTTTTTGGCATTTTTGGGATGGCACCCGAAAGAAAACAAAGACATTTTGGAAATAGGGGAGTTGGTTAAAAAATTCGAATTAAAACGCGTGCAAAAAGCCGGCGCGGTTTTTAACCTTGAAAAACTTGAGTGGCTCAACGGCCAATATATCAAAACGCTTTCTTCGGAAGAATTGGCTGAAAGAATGAAAAATTTCATTCCCGAATCGTGGCTCAATGAAAACAACACAGAAATTTTGATTAAAGCGATTTCGCTCGAAAAGGAAAGAATTAAAAAATTGTCCGATTTTAAAGAATCGGCGGATTTCTTTTTTGAATTGCCCGATTACGACGAAAAACTTTTAGCCTGGCCCCGGCCCACGGGAGAAGAGTTTATAATGAATAAAGAAAAAACATCGACGAATTTAAAGCTTTTGTCGGAAGAAATAGACAAAATTTTCAAAGCCGATTTTAACAAAGAAAATATAGAAGAAGCGATAACGCAGTTAACCGCGGTTTGGGGCAGAGGAGATTTATTGTGGCCGTTACGCGCGGCTCTTTCCGGCAAAGAAGCTTCGCCCGGACCGTTTGAAATAATGGAAGTTTTGGGGAAAGAAGAAACGCTGAAGCGGTTGAAAACCGCTATGGAAAAATTATCTTGAGATTTTTATTATGAAGAATTTTTTATTTTTTTTAATTCTTATTTTTTTGCTTGCGTTTCAGGCCCAAATTGCTTCGTCTGCCGACGTAAAGAGTTCTATTGACCAAAAAACTCAAGAACTTCTTGAAATAACCGATAAAATAAACGAAAATCAAAAAATTCTTGAAGCCGTTCAAGGTCAAAGCCAAACTCTTGAGGGCGAAATAAAAA
>QYPD01000027.1 GCA_007279775.1 Spirochaetia bacterium
AATGAAATTTTTTAGCTTAAACCAAAATTCTCCGATAGTAGATTTTAAACAGGCGTTGCTTGCCGGTTTGGCGCCGGATGGCGGGTTGTATTTTCCCGAATCTTTTCCACAATTTTCTTCAAGCGAAATAAGCGACTTAAAAAATAATTCTTTGCCGGAAGCGGGTTTTAAAGTGTTATGCAAATGGCTGGAAGGCGAAATGGAGTTTTCTGAAATAAAAGAAATCGTCAATGAAGCGTTGAATTTCCCTATTCCCTTACGGAAAGTAGGGAATTTTTTTATTTTAGAATTATTCCACGGCCCGACAATGGCCTTTAAAGATATCGCCGCGCGTTCTTTGGCCTTGCTCATGAGCCGTGTTTTACAAAAGGAAAATAAGAAAGCGGTTATTTTAGTGGCTACCTCCGGAGATACGGGCGGGGCAGTGACGCACGGTTTTGCCAATGTGCCCAATATTAAAGTGGTGGTGCTTTATCCTAAAGGAAAGGTGAGTAAATTACAGGAAGAACAGCTGACGCGGGTTTCCGAAAACGTTTTTTCAATTGAAGTAGACGGAGTGTTTGATGATTGTCAAGCTTTGGTTAAAAAAGCTTTTGTTGATTCCGAATTTAAAAATCTCAACTTATCTTCTGCTAATTCAATCAGCGTTGGTAGGCTTATTCCTCAAATAATTTACTATGTTTACGCTTATGCGCAAATGCCGGTAGATACTATGGAATTTGTCGTGCCCTGCGGCAATTTTGGCAATGTTTGCGCCGGTATTTTTGCGCGGAAAATGGGTTTGCCGTTTAATAAATTTCTGGTGGTAAACAATGAAAACGATTCGGTTTATAAATATTACCAAACAGGAACTTTTCAGGCGCAGTCGACTGTTCAAACCCTGTCCACCGCCATGGATATCGGCAATCCGAGCAATTTCGCGCGTATCTTGAAAGTGTTTGATAATAACCACGCCGCGTTTAAGGAATTAATCAAAGTTGTAAAAGTCTCCGATTTAGAAACAATCGCCGCCATAAAAAAAGTTTATGCCGAACATAATTATCTTTTGGACCCGCATACGGCTGTGGCTTGGGTAGCGGCCGAAAACGAAAAAAATGATTTTACTAAAATCATCACAAGCACGGCTTCACCGGTTAAATTCGCGGACTCGATTAAAAAGTATGCCGGAATTGAAGTTGACGATAGCCAAGTCATAGCGGAGCTGGCAAAAAATCCCAAACGTAAAATTGAAATTAAAAATAACTATGTCGAATTAAAGTCAACGCTTTTATCTTTGCCTATTTAATTAAAATATATGATTTTTTCTTTTATTGGCATGTCCGGGACGGGAAAGTCGTTTTGGTCCAAGCGTCTGGAAAAAGAAAGGGGTTATCAAAAATATTCCTGCGACGAATTGATTGAAAAAGAATTAAGTTCTGAGCTGGTTGTTTTGGGGCGAAAAGGGGTCAATAACTTAAGCCATTGGATGGGCCAACCATACGATGAACGTTATGCCGCCAACAGCCGCCGGTATCTTGAGCTTGAGGCTAAAGTCCTTGGGGATAGCCTGAGAAAAATTGAGAATGATAAAAACAAAAACATGGTTGTGGATACGACCGGCAGCGTGATTTATCTGCCGCCGGAACTGCTTTTAAAACTTAAACAACTCACTAAGGTTGTTTATCTGGAAACTCCGGAATTTATAATAGAAAAAATGATTAATCTTTACCTTGCTGACCCAAAGCCGGTAATTTGGGGAAATTTATACAAGCCATTACTGGATGAGAATAAAATGGAGACTTTAAAACGTTGTTACCCCGAGTTGTTAAAATATCGGATAAACTTGTACAATAAGCTCGCTGATATAAAAGTGGACCATTTCCGAACCGAAAGAAGTTTTACGGTTGAAAATTTGTTAAGCATCATCACTTAACGCATATTATATAAAAAACAGGCGCGAAAACGCCTGTTTTTATATGGATAGGCTTATTGACAAGACAACCAAAGTGTGCTATTCTCTTTTCAGAACAAACAGCTGAAAAGCTAAAAAATAAAATATAAGAAAGAAATGAGGTGAAAAAATGAAACCTGTTTTGTATGCTTGCGCGGCCATGTTTTTGTATGCATTTCAAAATGTAACTATCGAACAGAAGCTTGCCAAATATGCAACCGCTTCCATCCTGCTGTACTTTTACCTGGCAATGCTTCCAATGGCTGCGATCTTGGCTTTTTCCATGAAGGCTTCCGGTCAACAATCGGTTTGGCCTTCCGGAAACGCTATTACGTTGGTGCTTAGTGTGGGGGTCGCATATTTTTTCGCTGATTATTTCTTTATCAGCGCGTATACGAGCGGCGGTAGCGTGGCGACAATAATGACCACGACGATGCTGTTCCCCGTTTTTGCTTCCATTGTAAAGTTCTTTTGGGTGGGGGTGCTGCCGAACTGTTACCAGATAGCAAGTTACTTGTTCGCGGTCGTTTCGATTCTTTTACTCATAAAGGGAAATTCGTAGAAAGGAGGACGATATGGAAAGCGTGAAGACAACGTGTGTCAGCTGCAAGGAAGAAGTGGTCGTAAAGTTGGTCTCCTTCGGCGGTGGGCATATCGCAACGTGCCCGAAGTGCGGAAGGCTTGCCTACAACGGCAAGTGAAAAAGGTGGCGGGACTCGCAAGAGAAAGAAGCTCATCGCTTCTACCTCCCCGCCCTTACCCTAAGTAAGTGTTTAAACAAAGATTTATTTAGGATAAAAAATCAGCCAAACGGCTGGTTTTTTGTTTCTTTAAAACCTTCCGCTGTTTTGTTGTTGGTAAAATATGGTGGTATAATATAAAAATAGGTTATAATTAATAACATTCATGGTCAACATTCTTTCGCCGATTAATATTTTTAAACGAGAACCGAAACTGCGGCTTCTTTTTGTTGCCTCCGAGGCGGCGCCCTTTATCAAGGTTGGCGGATTGGGCGAAGTAATGCGTTCTTTGCCTAAGGCTCTTCGGGCATTGGGTCACGACGCTCGCGTTTTTCTTCCTAAATATGCCACAATTGATCTTGAAAAATATCCCCTGCGTTTAGAACTTGAAGATTTGCGACCGGCGCCTTCCGAGGAAGAAGATCCGCACGGCCTTTTTATTTCTAATGTTTTAAGGTACGACAATGATTCAGGCGAAACCATCGCGTACTTTCTTGAAAACATGGAGTATTACGAAAAACGGGCAAACGTTTACGGTTACACCGATGACGCAATAAGATGGGCGCTTCTTTCGAGAGCGACTCCTGAATTTTTAAGACACTCATCTTGGCGGCCGGATGTGATTATCGCCGCTGATTGGCAAAGCGGTCTCATTCCCAATTATTTCCATACGATTTACAAAGAAGATCGGAAGCTTTCAGCGATTGCCACTGTTTTTTCCATTCACAATCTTTTTTTTCAGGCAATGTTTGATCATCATTTCGTATCCGAGATGGACTATGATTCAGGCAGAGAAGAGATTCCGGGCTTTAACGACCCGAGACTTTCGAAGCTTAATTTCATGAGGCGGGGTATTATGTACGCCGATGTCATTAACACCGTTTCGCCCACTTACAGCCAGGAGATTACCACAGCTGAATACGGTGAAGGATTGCATGAGCTTTTAAGTGAAAGACGCTCAAGGCTTTCGGGTATTTTAAATGGTATTGATACCGATATTTATAATCCCGAGACCGATTCCGATATTCAATTTCATTACAGCATAAAAACGCTGGACTTAAAAACAAAAAACAAGTCGGTCCTCCAACAGAAATTTAATTTGTCGGTTCGCAGCGATGTTCCGCTTTTTGGCATTGTTTCAAGATTAACCGATCAAAAAGGATTTGGTTTGCTTATGGATGCGGCAGAACCGCTTCTGGAAAATTTTAACATGCAATTGGTAGTTGTCGGTTCCGGCGAAGGGCATTTTATGACTTTTTTTCAAGAACTCGCAAAAAAATATCCTCAAAAAGTTGGCATTCACTTGAGCTATGATGAAGTTCTTAGCCATACGGTTTATGCCGGTGCCGACGCCATTATTATTCCCTCGCGTTTTGAACCATCCGGTCTAACCCAAATGGAAGCGATGCGTTACGGCACGGTGCCGATTGTTCGTAAGACCGGCGGTTTAGCGGATAGTGTTGTGGATTATGATCCCGCGAATAAAATCGGTACCGGTTTTGTTTTTGAAAAATTTGACCATCGCGCTTTCTACGGCGCAATGGTAAGAGTTATTGAGACTTATCGTTATCCCGAATTCTGGCGTGATATTCAAAAACGGGCTATGAAAGCCGATTTTTCGTGGACCAAATCAGCTCGCGAATACGTTGAGCTGTTTAAGAAAGCTATAGAATATCATGTATTGGGCTAATTTTCTCCACTTTTATCAGCCGTGGGGTCAACAAGAGGATATAATGGAAGCAATTGTTACTCAAAGTTATCGGCCCATACTTCACGGCATAAAAAAGAATAAAAAAATCCGTCTCACTTTTAACATTAACGGCAGCCTTTTGGAACTTTTTGATAAATACGGGTATCGAGACCTTATTGATATATTGAGAGAATTGGGCAAAGAGGAACGAGTGGAATTTACCAGTTCTTCCAAATACCACGCTTTTTTGCCACTGGTGGAAGAAAAAGAAATTATTCGTCAAATTCAGATTAACGACGAAACTAATAAATTTTATTTGGGTGAGGGATATAAGCCGCAAGGATTTTTCCCGCCGGAAATGGCTTATAAAAAAGAACTCGTGCCTATTTTAGAGGATTTGGGATTCAAGTGGATTATTTTAGACGAGATTGCTTGCGGAGGAGAACCGGGCCACGTTGATTACAAAAAAGTTTATAAAATTGAAGATTCAAACCTTTTAGTTTTTTTCCGCGAGAGGAGATTGAGTAATTTGATAATGAGCGCAGTTGTCCGCTCTGAAGAAACCCTAAAAGAGGCGATGAAAGATGATTTAAAGAGCGGCCGTTATCTGGTTACGGCCATGGACGTAGAAACGTTTGGCCATCATCGGCCGGGTTTGGAGAAAATGCTTTTTGATGTTTTGGCGGCACCGGAATTTGAACTAATTCAAATTTCTGATATCCCCAAACATTACAAAAATTACGAAGAAGTTTCACCGGTTAAATCCACATGGGCTTCCAGCGTTGAAGATATTAAAAACGATATTCAATTTCTTTCATGGGATGACCCTGAAAACATTATCCATAAATTCCAGTGGGATTTTTTAAATATGGTTTTGGGAGAATTTTATAAAGTGCCGACTGACATTTCCGGATATCCTATTTTAAGAAATAAAATAGATGCGGCTTTGGCCAGTGATTCTTTTTGGTGGGCATCGGCCAAGCCTTGGTGGAGTTTAGAAATGATTGAGGTTGGCGCTTGGCGGCTTTTGGAGGCTATGGAGGCAATTCCCAATATTCCCAAAGATAAGGTTGATAGGGCTCGCGATTTTTACACCAAAATCATTTCCACGGCTTTTAATTGGCAGAGAACCGGCCGCATTCGGCAAATGATGAAAGAACAGAGATCAATTCTCCGCATTCCTTTCAAAGATAGGACGATTGGCAAGGGTGGAGCGGAAAAAGGGGTATATCACGCTTTCATTGATATGATGAAAAAATTAGAAAAAGAAGCAGCGAAAAAAGGAGAATACGAAAAAGCGATTTTATGGCGAGATTCTATTTACAAACTGCAAAACAAGTTGGATATTTACGATACTGTAAACGCCATTGACCTTTTGCGGGTTGAAATTCCTCATAAGGAAGTTGAAGAAACAATTGAAAAATACAAGGACAAGTACCGACAAATTCGCGGCGGCCAACCGGAACAGCGGGGAACCTAACCCTTTTTGAAATATTATGGAACCATTAGCGTCAAAAATCAGGCCTAAAACCCTGGAAGAATTCGTCGGGCAGGAGCATCTGGTCGGCGAAGGAAAGCCTTTTAATATTGCCATAAAGCAAAAGCATTTATTTTCTTTTATTTTTTGGGGGCCTCCGGGAACCGGGAAAACGACTTTGGCTAAAATATACGCCAATAGCTTAAACGCCAGAATTTACGAATTGTCCGCGGTTTCGGCCGGGAAGGCAGATATTAGAAAGATATTGGACGAAGACTCGCAAGGAGTTCCAAAAGTTTTATTTTTAGACGAAATCCATCGCTTTAACAAATCCCAGCAAGATTTTCTGCTTCCTTACGTTGAAAGAGGAGAGATAACTTTAATTGGAGCCACTACCGAGAATCCGAGTTTTGAAGTGATATCGCCTTTGCTTTCCCGATGCCGGGTTTTTGTTTTAAATGAACTTTCTAAAGACAATATGAAAGCCATTATTAAAAGAACCGGGCTGAAAATGGACGAAAAAGCGGAAGATTGGCTGATTAGCATGGCCAACGGTGACGCCAGGCAAGCAATAACCATGCTGGAAAACACAAACGAACTTTACAAAAAAATCACGGTAGAGAATTTTAAAAATACTCTCCAGTCAAAGTTTTTAAGATACGACAAAAAGGGAGAGGAGCACTACAATACCATTTCCGCTTTTATCAAAAGTATGAGAGCAAGCCAGCCGGACGCGGCTTTGTATTATTTGGCACGGATGATTGATTCGGGCGAAGACCCCAAATTTATAGCCAGAAGAATGGTTGTTTTTGCCTCGGAGGATATAGGGTTAGCCGTGCCCACGGCTTTGGTGGTGGCAAATGATGTTTTCCGGGCAGTGGAAACAATCGGACTGCCTGAATGCGGCATTAATTTGGCGCACGGAGTAGCTTATTTATGCCGATGCAAAAAAGACAGAAGCGCTCATGACGCTTATATGGAAGCAATGGAGGACGTAAAAAAATTTGGCAATCTGCCTGTTCCTTTGAGCTTGCGGAATCCGGAAACAAAATTAATGAAAGAATTGGATTACGGCAAAGGATACGAAAAATATTCCAAGGAATCTTTCCTGCCCGATAAGTTAAAAGGAAAGAAATATTTAGAGAAATAGAGTTTGCGGTTTTGCGTTGAGCGAAATTATTTACAGGGTGGTTAAAGTATGTTACCCTGTTTTTAGTTCAAAAAAATTTTTGGGGAGGTTGACGATGAGCAAAGAAAGAAATCTTAGCTGGTTCGTGGACCAGCTGCTGTGGCTTTTCCGGGATATGAGAGCTTCCGAGATTAATGAAATTATGAAAGTATTCCGGCAGAACGACAAACTTCGTATGGATGGTTACGGGTGGAAAAGAGTGGATGTCATGTGTTGTGTAACTTTAAAATCGAAATGCGGATGGAAAGGTAAGCGCATCTGGGGAAAGAATATGTTTAAAAAGCCTTGCCCGCGATGTAAGACAAGGCTTATGGGTGAGATAACAACATTATTTTGTCCAACTCAATCGTCAGCTGAATAATTTATGCCCGACCGAAGGAGGTGATGAAAATCACGGTCGGGCTCAAACTTGAATCTGTTAAATTTAGCGGTTTCAAGTTTGAAAAATAAAATCCAGGCGCGAAAACGCCTGTTTTTAATTTATTGCTAGAATTCGAAAAATATTGACAAAATAAATAAAATATGCCATACTGATTTCAGTACAAAAACCTAAAAATAAAAAGGAAAGGATGTGATGACTAGTGGAAAAGAGTATGACGGTGTTTGCGGTTATTATCGGGTTACCAAAAGAAGAAGGAAAAATACTTTTGGTTCAGGACAAGGATGAGCGATTTCCTCCTATGTGGAAGCTACCGGGAGGCAGAGTTGAAGTATGGGAATCCCCCGATGTTGCGCTTTATCGCGAACTGGATGAAGAAGTTGGGGCAGTTGTGTATCCCGTCGAAGACGAAGACGTAATTTTCGAGGTTGACCTTGGCGACCACATTTTCAGGGTTTACAAGGCGGCTTATTATGACGGGGAAATCAGCCAGTGCAGCGACGAAATAGAGAAGATTAAAACATTCTCCGTGGGCGAAATGGCACAACTTCTGGTGGAAAAAAAGATTCTGCCGAGGCACGCCGCCGCGATCGAAAGGTATCTTGCCTTGCGCGAAAAAGACGCTCCAATGTCCGTAGAGAAACTGGCTGCGGAAGTGTAAACCAGTTGTCTTCCGGACAAAATGAATCTTGCCCCCGTCGAGAGATCGATTGGGGGCGTTTTTTATCTCGGAAGGCATTTTATATCCATAAAACCCAGGCGCAAAAAACGCCATTGCATTGACTTTTTTAAAGCGTTCTGGTAAATTAGCATAAAGTGCTAATTTTATGAAATGGCTTGATTTTGAACGACAATTGAAGGCAAAAAGCATTAAGTTGTTTACACCACTTGATGTTAAAAGATTTTTGGGCAGGTCTAAAATGGCTTCTCAGTTTTTAGTTTATCGTTTAAAGAAAAAGGGATATGTTGCCAGTGTTAAGCGGGGGCTGTATAAACTATCTGATGAACAAATTCCTGATTTATATGTGGCTAATAAAATTTATTCTCCATCATATGTTTCCTTAGAATTTGCATTGTCGTATCACGGCGTTATTCCAGAAACTGTTTACGAGATTACTTCAGTTACCACGAAAGCTACTCGTAGATTTGAAACGTTAGGAAAAGCTTTTTCTTACCGCAAAATAAAAAAAATCGCGTATACCGGATATGAAATTCAAAAACAAAAAGGTCTAAGTTTTAATATTGCGAATGCTGAGAAAGCATTTGTAGATTTAAATTATTTACGGCTTAAAAATAAGCAAAAACCGATTTCTCGGTTTAATAAAGAAAAAATTAATCCGGAAAAAGCACTGCGTTACGCAAAATTGTTCAACAATGTGAAACTTATTAGTATAATTAAATCTACATTACAATGATTTCATTAGAAACACTCGAAAAATTAAGTAAACAATACCAAATGGAAATATTCCCAAATGTCGTCCGGGAATACTTCCAGCATATTTTTTTAGGAGAGTTGTATAAATTACCAGATGCTGAAAGGTTGCTTTTTAAAGGTGGCACGGCGTTAAGAATTATCTATGGTAGCCCGCGTTTTTCGGAAGATTTAGATTTTTCTCTTTTCGGTGTTGCTCAGAACAATATTAAGCCATTTGTTGAGGGGCTTTTTGCCAGTGTTTTGGTGGAGATGGAACACGCTGGCATAAAGATTGTAATTGGAGACAAAATCGGCGCTACGAGCGGTGGATATTTCGGCGTCGCGACTTTTCGCATGTTTGAATATCCGCCAGTTAGCGTGGAGATAAATGTGTCATCTTGTAACGGTAGAGCTGTTATCGGCGAAATAGACAGTATCGCGAATAATTTTGTACCTACCTATACCGTTATTCATCTACCGCAAGCCGAAATTGTAGAAGAAAAAATTTTTGATGCTCTTATTAATCGAAAAAAACCACGTGATTTTTATGACCTTTATATTATTATGCGAAAGAGTATGCTTTCTCCGGAGCACAAGAAAAAACTTGGCCCAATTAAAGATTCTATTATTAGAGACGCGAGACAAATTAATTTTAAGGCAGAACTCAGCGCATTTTTGCCAATTGATCAGCAGGGAATTATACGAGATTTTCCAGTGACGCTTGAACGTGAGTTAAACAACCAATTAAGCGGATTATAAAAATTCATGGATTTTATAATAAACCCAGGCGCGAAAACGCCTGTTTTTTTGCGGTTTTGCGTTGAGCTAAATTATTTACAAGGTGGCTGAAGTATGCTACCCTGTTTTTAGTTCAAAAAAAATTTTTTGGGGAGGTTAATGATGAGCAAGAATAGAAATCTTGAATGGTTTGTAGACGAACTGTTGTGGCTCTTTCGGGATATGGAAGCTTCTGAAATTAACGAGATTATGGAAGTATTCCGAAAGAACGACGAACTCCGCATGGATGGTTATGGGTGGAAACGGGTGAAAGTCAAATGTTTTTCGTTGGGATGTGAATGGAAGGGCAGGCGCGTCTGGGGAGAGAATATGTTTAAAAAGCTTTGCCCGCGATGCGGAGAAAGATATAAGAGTGGGAAAACCACCATAGACTGCCCAAATACATGTACTTATTAAATAATTTATGCCCGACCGAAGGAGGTGATAAAAATCACGGTCGGGCTCAAACTCGAATCCATTAAATTTAGCGGTTTCGAGTTTGAGAGTATAAAACCCAGGCGCAAAAACGCCTGTTTTTTGAATTTTGGGCTATGTGGCCGCGGCTTTTCGCTGGTGGGATATGGTGGTATAATGTAAAGAATATGAAAAATATAGATGAATTAACACAAAAAATAATAGCTTTTCGAGATGCGCGAGATTGGAAACAATTTCATAATCCAAAAGATTTAGCTTTGTCTTTGGTTTTAGAGGCGGCAGAGGTTACGGAGCATTTCCAGTGGAAAAGTAAGGAGGAAATTGAAAATTATATCAAGACAAATAAATCTGATATCGGCGAGGAGTTAGCAGATGTTTTATATTGGGTACTTTTGATGAGCCACGATTTAAGCATAGATGTGTTTGATGCGTTGGATAAAAAAATCAAAAAAAATGAAGATAAGTATCCAGTAGAAAAAGCAAAAGGAAAACATACGAAATATAATAAATTATAGAAACGTCATGATTCCCGAAGGAATAAAAAATAATCTAGGGAAAGCAATTGCACATAAAGGTGCTGGTCATAGGAAAAGACTTCGGGATAGATTTTTACAGTCAGGTCTCGATGGATTTTTGGACTATGAAATAGTGGAATTACTTTTAACTCTTGGAACACCGCGACGGGATTGCAAACAGATGGCTAAAGAGGCAATTAAAGAATTTAAGAGTCTACGCGGGGTTTTGGGCGCGACGATACAAGAATTACAAAAAATAAAAGGTATTGGCCTATCTAACGCTTTTGGTTTAATACTTTTTCAAGCCGTATCGGAAAGGTATACAAAAGAAAATATTCCCGAAAAACTATCACTGTCTTCTGCTGAGTCGGTTGCGAACTATTTACAAAAATCAATAGGATTGAAAAAAAAGGAACACTTTGTAATCTTATACCTTGATTCTAGAAATAGGCTAATTGTTGAAGATGTTTCTACTGGAACCATTAATGCAAGCCTTGTGCATCCAAGAGAGGTTTTTAAGAAAGCTATTTTAACAAATGCTGTACAATGTATCGTTGCGCACAATCACCCATCGGGAGATCCCGAGCCATCACCACAGGATATAGCGCTTACTCGACAACTCGTAGATGCCTCAAAAATTATCGGGATTGATTTGATTGACCATGTGATTGTTACAAATGATAAATTTTCAAGCTTAAGAGAGCTTAAATTACTTTAAATTATGATACTTTACGAAGGAACAATTGAAACATTTAATGAAGATGTAATGCAAAATTGCGTTGCTGATCGAGCTGCTGAAAAATACACTTCGCATTACAATCGAAAGCCCGCACCCTCTGAATATCGTTCTTGGCAAAATTCATTACCAATTTTGAATCAAGCATTTAGATACGCTGACCTCAAGGATAATAAAATTTTACTTGAATATGAATTACCGTATTCATCCCAGAGAATAGATGTCTTATTATTCGGAAAAAGCGTCGATGATACCGAAAATATTGTTATTTTGGAGCTCAAACAATGGTCAAATGATGGGCTCAAAGAGTCAGATAGTGAAGGTAACGTTCTTGTTAAGTATGCTTCATGGAAGGAGCAACCGCACCCGTCTTTGCAAGTAGAAGGTTATTATTTTCACCTCAAAGATTTTAAAAAGATTTTTGAAGAAAAAAATGCTCCTGTGCTTAATGGCTCGACATATGCACACAATTATTCAAAACAAGATAATTCTGTTTTGTTTTCTGATAAATTCTCAGAACCTATCAAGAAATTCCCTTTATTTGGGAAAGAAGATGCAATGGTTTTGGCAAGATATTTAAAAGATAAACTTCAGGGTGGCGGAGGTAAATTATTGTTTGAACGATTTACCGGTAGTCCAGTAAGTCCGTCAAAGCGCCTTCTTGAGCATACTTCGAAAATGATCAATGAGCAACAAATATTCAATTTAATTGATGACCAAATTGCTGCATATAACTCTATAATGCATAGGGTTAAAATAATTACAAAAACAAAAGAAAAATCATTAGTTATCATTAAAGGTGGTCCCGGAACTGGCAAGTCTGTAATAGCGCTTGAAGTAATGGGTGAATTACTACGCCAGGGTAAGAAAGTAATGCATGCGACTGGATCTTCTGCATTTACAAATACGTTGAGGCATATTGTTGGACCACGGGCAAAACATTTTTTTAAATTCTTTTTTAATTTTACGAGAGAGCCAGAAAATTCAATCGATGTTCTAATCTGCGATGAAGCCCATAGGATAAGAAAAGACAGCAACGACTACGGAGTTCCAGCGAAATTTAAATCTAAGGATCCGCAAATTAATGATCTAATAAAACCAGCTAAATTGAGTATATTTTTCATTGACGAATATCAGATAGTACGTCCAAAGGAACAGGGCAGTATTGCGCTAATTAAAGAAGCTGCACAAAAACTTGGCATTAAAAATGCTAACATCGCAGAATTCGAACTTCAAACACAATTCAGATGTTCTGGCTCGGATGCTTATTTACAATGGTTAGATCATATTTTGGAGATACGTGACACTGAAATAACTGAGTTTGATACAAAAATGTCGTTGCGTATATTTGATGATCCAAGAGATATGTATCACGAAATACAAAAAAGAAATCAGGAATCAAATAATAAATCTAGAATCGTTGCCGGGTTTTGTTGGTCATGGAGTAGTCCAAATGCCGATGGAACCCTAATAAATGATGTAAAAATAGGAGATTTTGAAATGCCTTGGGAAAAGAAAAATCAATTTTGGAAGTGGGCTATTGATAAATCAGGAATGGACCAGGTCGGGACTGTGTATACAGCACAAGGCATGGAATTTGATTATATTGGAGTTATATTTGGGAATGATCTTGTTTATGATCGGGCTAGTTGTAAATGGCGTGCTGTTCCAGAAAATTCATTTGATTCACAAATAAAGCGAAATAATCCTGAATTGTTAAGCCATTTGAAAAATGTATATCGCGTTCTTTTGTCTCGGGCACATAAAGGAGTCTATATTTATTTTATAGACAAGGAAACTGAAAAATATTTTAAAAGTCATTTGCCAGAAACAATTTAAGGCGGCGTGCCAGTTTCACTGGCACGAAATTCGGCGACGAAGGTGATAATAAACTAAAAAATGTTAAAATAACTCTATGAATACATACAACTGGTATTCGCAACTTATCAAACCCTCTTGGTCACCACCGTCATGGCTCTTCGGCCCAGTGTGGACATTTCTTTATGTTCTGATTGCTGTTTCGTTCGGCAAGGTTTTTTTGATGGCGTGGCAAAAACAAATTGCCCTTATAGTTGTTTTGCCGTTTATTCTTAATCTTGTTTTCAATTTTGCCTTTACGCCATTGCAATTCGGGCTGAAAAATAATCTTTTAGCGGCGATTGATATTTTATTAGCGCTCGGCACGCTTATTTGGGCGATGGTAGCTATATTCCCGCACGCGCGTTGGATCTCCTACATCCAAATTCCGTACTTGCTTTGGGTATCGTTTGCGACAGTTCTACAATTAACCATTACTTATTTAAATAGATAGGCATCATGTCATAGGACAATTCCATGGAATTGTCCTATGACGTTTTATATGATACAATATTTAATATGAAAAGATGGACAGTAATTTTTCGAGTCTTGGCCAATATTAATCGGCTGAAAATAATAAAAATGCTTTCCGGTAGCCATAAGATGAGCGTGGGCGAAATTGCCGACGATTTAAATATTTCTCTCAAGGCCACATCTAATCATTTGGCCATACTTAAAAATTTGGATGTTTTAGAATCGCAGGGTGCGGAAGGGCACGTTTTTTATTTTGTAAACTCCAAGATGCCTAAAGATTTTCAAGAGGCGATAAATTTGATGTAGATTAATTTTTTTGTTATCTTTAT
>QYPD01000033.1 GCA_007279775.1 Spirochaetia bacterium
TCCATATATATTATATCAGATTATTTTTGATAATAAAAAATCCCTTGGTCTCGCGAAACAAAACCAAGGGATCAAGGCATTAAGGGTTTCAGGAATTGCAGGAGAAAACACGATAACCATCGTCCCACGTCGTCGGGCGCCCAACGGAGCCCGCGCGCACGCCCCAGCCACCGCCACGCCAGTAGACGCGCACCGCGCGAAGCTCGCCGTTGACATCGCGAACATAGAAAATATTCGCGTAGCCGTTCGTGAGAAGGGCTCCGTCTTCCCTATTTTGCTGACGTTCCATAAGAGCGTAAACCGCAGAGAGTGTGGTTTCGGCGGTGTCGCCAAGTTCAGAAAGAATCGGTTTATCAATCGACGATTCCACTAATTCCGCGTAACGGAGTGTCGTCTCGGCTGCCGACTCCTCGATTTTACCAAGGAACCATTCCTGGAAATTGTCTCCCAGATAGGAGATTTTGACCGGAGCGTTTTCGCCGGTGTCCACCACGAACTTGTTGCGGGCGACGAATTTTTCGGTTGTCGCGGGGATATTTACCTCACCGATAAACCGAAGTAAACTCGGCCCCAAAGGTTTTAATCCGAAAAACTGGCGCAATTTATCACGATTTACATCCGCGATATTATTTGCGTCCCGAACGTCCGCGAGAAATCCGGATTCAATAACATCTTGTAATTGATCCGTCGGAGTATCACTGAATAACGATAAAATCTTTTCCGCTTGTTTTAGGGTTGCACCTTTCTTCATGGCAAGTCCTCCTTTTTGCGATCACCTTTTAGGGTGGCGCGTTTTAATCCGCATCATTGCGGTTTTTAAATTCGTTTTTCAACGGACCTAAAAACCGCAATGATTTATTCATATAATTTTCAATGTTCAAATTAACGTTGTAATTATACCAGATTGTCAAAATTTGTCAAGTCTTTGATTTTATTTTTTATTTCTTCCTTTTAATAACTTTTTTTACGGCGTTTATGATATCTTTCGGTTCAAGGCCGTATTTTTTGAATAAATCTTTAGGCGCGGCGCTTTCGCCGAAAACATCTTTTGTGCCGATAAATTCCATCGGCACCGGATAGTTTTTTGCCAGAAGTTCTGCTATTGCTCCGCCCAATCCTCCCAAAATATTATGTTCTTCAACACTCACAACCGCTCCGCATTTTTTCACTAATTCAATTATTTTGTTTTCATCCAACGGTTTTACCGTATGGCTATTTAAAACAATTACTCCGATTTTTTCTTTTTCAAGCTCTTTGGCGGCTAAAAGCGCGTTGTATAAAACCGGCCCACAGCCAATAATCAAAACTTCCGGCTTTTTCCCTCCGGCCAAAGACTGCCAAAAAATTTCCGCCTTGCCTATTGTAAAAGGCGTTTCTTCCGATGTGAAAACTGGAGTTTTTTCACGCGCAAACCTTAAATAAACCGGCCCGTTTATTTTAGCCGAAAAAATCGTCGCTTTTCTCGCTTCAATGGCATCAGCCGGGACAACCACCTTCATATTTGGAATCGTCCGCATTATGGCAATATCTTCAAGCGCTTGGTGAGTGGCGCCGTCAAACCCGGTTAATAAACCCGCATGATGGCCGGCAATTTTAACATTAGCGTCGTTATACGCGATTGCCGTCCTAATTTGTTCCAATGTCCTGCCCGGCGAAAAAACCGAATAAGTCGCCGTAAAGGGAATTTTCCCTGAAACTGCCAAACCGGCGGCAACTCCAACCAAATTTTGTTCTGCCACGCCAACCTGAAAAAATCTTTTCGGAAATTTCTCGGCGAAAAAATTCATCCGGCATGAATTTGAAACGTCTGCGGAAAGCCCCACTACGTTTTCATTTTCTTCGCCCAATTTAAGTAATCCTTCGCCGAATCCATCGCGAGTGGCCCTTTGCTCAATATCTTCCATAAAAATTTTATCCGATAATTTTTCCATTGTTTTTTTTAATCCGTTTCCTCTATTTTCCCTTTCAGTGTCTTTATTTCTTTTAACGCTTCTTCGGCTTGTTTTTTATTTAAAGGCGAAGCGTGCCAATGATAATCAAATTCCATAAAGTCCACTCCCTTGCCAGCAATCGTATGAGCGATGATAACTGTCGGTTTTTCAAAAATAGCCCGCGCCTCGTTCGCCGCTCCGATAAATTCTTCAATATTGTGGCCATCCATTTCTAAAACATGCCAATTAAAAGCTTCGTATTTTTCGCGCAAAGATTCAAGCGGCATTATATCTTCGGTAAAACCATCGCTTTGAATATTATTTCTGTCTATTATCGCCGTAAGATTTCCTAATTTATATTTTCCCGCGAGCATTATTGCTTCCCACGTGTTTCCGCAATCGTGCTCGGCATCCGACATAACGCAATAAACCTGATATTTCGCCCGCGGCGAGTTTACCGCACTATCGAGCCGCGCCGCCAAAGCCATGCCTACCGCCTGCGAAAGCCCTTCTCCCAAAGGGCCGGAAGAAGTTTCTATCCCCGGCAGCGCCTTGCGATGCGGATGCCCCTGGAGCCGGCTGTTTAATTTTCTTAAAGTTTTCAATTCTTCAACTGGGAAATATCCCGCTCTCGCTAAAGCCGCGTATTGAACCGGGCAAATATGACCATTAGACAAAACTAACCTGTCTCTTTCCGGCCAATCCGGATTCTTTGGATTATGTTTCAATATATAAAAATAAAGCGCGGAAAAAATATCGGCCATCGCCAAAGAACCGGCAGGATGGCCGGAACCGGCGTTTAAAATCATTTCAATAACATCTTGCCGAAGCAAACATGCCGTGTTTTCAAGAAATCTGATTTTTTTACTGTTTAAAATTTCCACGATTTTAATTTATTAAATCTGACTTTCAATTTCACTAATCTTTTCAAGTCTCCTTTTGTGCGGCTCTTTTCCGGAAAAACCGGTTGCCAGCCAAGTGCCTAAAATTTTTTCGGCGTCTTCTTCGCTTAAAAAATCCGCCGGCAAAGACAAAACATTAGCATCATCGTCATTGCGCGCTAAAAACGCCTGGTCAGGATTAAAAGCTAAAGAAGAGCGTACTCCTTTAAATTTATTAGCCACCACGTCTACTCCCACGCCCGAACCGCAAATCAAAACGCCTTTGCGAGCCATTGGGTCTTGGCTTACCGCATCGCCTACAAGTTTGGCGAAATCAGGATAGTCATCATTTTCATCAAGCTTGGCATTTCCAACATCAATAACTTCGTAGCCTTTCTTCTCCAAGAAATTTTTCAGAGATTTTTTAAGATTGAATCCCCTGTGGTCGGCGCCGATGTAAATTAACATGGTTTATGATTTAAGAATTAAGATTTAAGAAAAAATTATTTACGCGGTTTTTAAAACGTGCTTCAAAAGCATTGCTGCATACCCCCATTCATTATCATACCAGCTCAAAACTTTAACCAAATCGCCATCAACAACTTTGGTAAATTTCAAATCAATTATTGCCCCGTAAGGTTCAGCGACAATATCAGAAGAAACAATTTGCTCTTCAACGGTTTTTAAAATTCCCTGCCAGCGCGGCTCTTTTTCCGCTTTTTTGAAAATTTCATTTACTTCTTCAACTGAAGTTTTTCTTTTCGCCAAAAAAGTGATATCGGCGATTGAACCGGCAACCACCGGCACTCTTAAGGCAATGCCGTCAAACTTTCCTTCCAATTCCTTAAACGCCCGCGTTACCGCGATTGCCGCGCCGGTTGTTGAAGGAATAATGTTTTGCGCTCCGGCTCTGCCTCGCCTAAAATCGCTTCCTTTAACCGGCGAATCAACTATTGTTTGCGTGTTCGTATAGGCATGAACCGTGTTTAAAACCGCCTTTTGAATGCCAATAGTTTCCGCCATTATCGCGATAACCGGATAAGCGGCGTTCGTGGTGCATGAAGCATTTGAAGAAAGGTTGCAAGTTTTCAGTTCGGCATCATTTAACCCTACAAGCACAGTCTTGCCTCCCGCAATTCCATCCGCGTCTTTCGCCGGCGCGGTTAAAACAACTTTTTTCGCGCCCGCGTCCAAATGAACTTTAGCTTTTTCAAAAGATTCAAAAACTCCGGTCGCTTCAATAACCAAATCGATATTTAAATCTTTCCATGGAAGTTTCGTCGGGTCTTTTTCCTGAATAAATTTTATTTTTCTCCCGTCAATAATCAAAAACCCATTCCCCTTGTCACATTTAACATTTCCCTTATAGGCCCTATAAACCGAATCGTATTTAAAAAGATAAGCGAGATTTTCCAAATCGCCCAAATCATTTATGGCAACAACTTCAATTTTCGGCTCGGAAAGCGCCTGGCGCAAAAATAACCTACCAATTCTTCCAAAACCATTTATCGCTATTTTCATGATAAAGCAATCCGAAACTACGAATTACATCCGAATCTGCGAACAAATCCGAATAGCTAACGTCGTTTTTACTTTTTTCGT
The DNA here is from genome assembly GCA_007279775.1 of Spirochaetia bacterium. Classification (GTDB taxonomy): domain Bacteria; phylum Patescibacteriota; class Minisyncoccia; order UBA6257; family UBA9933; genus QYPD01. The sequence goes on from QYPD01000033.1 coordinate 4,415, forward strand.
AGCCATTCGTAGATTCGAATAAATTTGTAGATTGGGATTATTTTAATCATTATACAATTCTCTTATTTTAAAAACAACAATGCCGAATGCTACGGCGACATTGAGCGATTCTTTTTTGCCAAACATCGGAATTTCCAATATTTTATCGGCGCGCTTTAAAATTGACGGCGGCAAACCATTCATCTCACTTCCCAATATCAAAGCGATTTTTTGTCTACTTTCCCGCGGGAAAGTAGACGAATTTTTAACTTTATAATATGGGATCGATTTTTTGTTTTGCTCAATGGCGAAAATTTTATATCCGTCTTTTTTTAATCTTTTGAGCAATTTTGTAATTGCTTGCACTGAATGCGCCGAAGCATCCCACTTAACATATTTTTCCGCGCCTAAAGAAACCTTAGTTAACTGCTGGCGCGGCCGGCCAAAAGAATCAACCGGCGCTGACGTAATCCCGCAAAGATAAATCTTTTCAACTCCAGCCGCGTCGGCGGTTCGGAATATTGAACCTACATTATGTAAACTTCTAACGTTATGAAGAATAATGACCATAACAATATTATAATACACTTAATCGATAATTGTTTTGTTCGACTTATTTTCTGATAATAAAAAATCCCGCCTCACGCGGGATTTTTTATTTGTTTATCTTCCGAAAGACCTGGGGCCTCCGAATGATTGGCGTTTTTCACGGAAGCAATTTCTGCACATAAGCTGGTCCATTCTTTCCGGGCTCGGTTCAAACGGAAGCTCAGTTATTTCGCCTCCGCACTTCGAGCATTTCCAGTTGCCCTGAAACATCTGCCTTTGAAAACCGCCTTGTTGGTTATCGTTATAAGCCATTTTTGCTTTTTATTTTAATATTTCGCCCTTTTATTTATTCCGAATTTAAGGCAAAACAGCTTTTTAAAAGCGTTTACTTTTGTCTTAAAGCTTTTTAGTTAATTTATTTTTTTAACGCTTCATCAATCGCCTGCGAAAAAGTCGCGTACGGGTAAGCGCCTTGAATTATTTTATCGCCGATAAAAATGGTTGGCGTGGAAATTTGCGCAATGACCGTTTTGGCCTCATTTGTGTCTTTTTCAACCTCGGAAGCGTATTTTTTTGAATCATAACAGGAAAGAAAATCGTCAACGTTCATTTTTAAATCTGTCGCTATTTTTTTGAATGTTTCGCGGTTCAAATTACCGGTATTTTCGCTGTTGCCGGATTTTTTAAGTTCTTTGATTTCGGTTTCAAAAATCGCGTCGTGATAATCCCAATATTTTCCTTGATCTTTAGCGCAATCGGCCGCCTCCGAAGCATCCGTTGATTCTTGTCCGAGGAATGCCAAGTCTTTATAAACCATATTTATCTTTCCGGTTTTAACGTAGTTTTCCCTGATTTGACGTTCCGCTTCTTGGTAGAATTTTCCGCAAAACGGGCACTGGTAATCGCTGAAAATGAAAACTGTGAGCGGAGCCTTTGAATCTCCCAAAATAACGTCATCGTCTATTTGAGGTTTGGCCGATAACTCCGCAGTTTTTTTTGTATCTGCGGTTTGAGTTTTTGGATTTTTTATTCCGACCGCATAAATAATAGAGCCTGAAATTAAAATAGCGGCTATTAGAATGCTTGCCGCCAAGAAATTATCGTATTTTTTTGATGTATCGTCCATATATAAATGTTATAATAATATTATAGGATTTTTTTTGATTGTCAACATGCCCGGTAGTGAAAACTCGACATAAACTCGCCTCGCAAAAATTAGATTTTTGAATAAATTAAGCTATAAATATAATAAAGATATATTAAATTAAGCATAGATTCTTCGGCTCGCTTTTTTGCGCAGTCGAGTTTCTACTACCGGGTATGAAAGAATTTTTAACTGAGGCGTTGGTTTTGGATGTCGAGGACTCCGCCGAATTCGACAAATTTGTCATTTTATACACTAAAGAATTGGGCAAGATTTCCGCCAGAGCCAGAGGCGCCAGAAAAATCACTTCAAAATTAACAGGGCATCTTCAACCGCTTGATTTTACAAGAGTACGTCTGATAGAGAAAAACGGTTTTCAAATAGCCGACGCTTTGGCTTTTAAGAAAATGGAGCGGTCGCCGGAGTCTTTGGTGGCGGTGAAATTCATTAAAGAAATGACATTCGATCTCCAACCCGACCATGATTTGTGGAATATTTTGAAAAAAAACAAAAAAATTTCCAATAAGGATTTACTGAGCGTCTTAGGCTTTGACCCGACTTTCGCCGAATGTGGAGTTTGTAACGTGAAAAAACCGGATTTTTTTTCAAAAACCGAGCAGATATTTTTATGCAAGCGTTGCGCTTCCAAAGCGCCGAAAAATGAGATAGTATTAATATAATGATACCATCGGACGATTTAAATAAAAATAAAATCAATTTAAAAAATCCCGAGAAAATCGGCTGGGAAGGAGATACGCCGAGGACTGGAAATTTCAGTTCAAATATTTATTCAAAAATAGATAAAATAAGTAGACCGGTTTTTTGGACGGCGCTCGTCGTTTTTGTTTTGACTGCCGCCGGAATAGGTTTTTATTTTTATTCTTATCTGGTTAATCGTGATATTGCTTTTGTTTTGAACGCTCCACAAAGCGTTTTATCCGGCGTTCCGTTTGATATTGAAGCGGGGGCAAAAAATAATTTTAATAACTCGTTAAACGACGTGAAGATATCACTTGTTTTGCCTAATGGAGCGTTTTTTATCGGAGAAAGTCAGGGGAAAAGATATTACGATAAAAGTTTCGGCAATCTTGGAAAAGACGCCAATTTTCAGGAGAGAATTCCGATAGTGGTTATTCCCGGCGGCCAGACACTTAAATTCGACGTCGAGATTTCTTATTACACTCCGGCCTTGGGTTCAAAAGCGCGGTTTAAACAGATAAGAACTGTTGAAGTTTCCGCGGACGAACCGGCGCTGAAATTAGACATTTCCGCTCCTCAAAAAATTTTAAACAACGAAGATTTTGAAATAGAAATCCGTTATCAAAACATTTCAAACGTCCAATTTGAAAACGCGGAGTTGAAATTGGATTATCCAAGCTTTTTTACTTTTAAAAGCGCGACAGTTGCCCCTTCTTCGGGAAATAATGTTTGGGAATTAGGTTCTCTTCCCGCAAAAGGCGTGGAGGGAAATTTCATAATAAAGGGTAAAGCGGTGAATCCAAACGATTCTTTGAGTAATTTTGAAATCAATGGAGAATTGATCGCGGAAATTTCCGGCCAAAAATATTCAATCAATAAAAAATCAGCCCAGTTAAGCATTGTTTCGTCACCCTTGGTTTTAAACGTAAGTTTGAACGACAGCCAAAATTACGTCGCTTCTTTGAGAGATAATTTAAGATATAAAATAAATTATCGCAATTCTTCCGATATCGGGCTTAATGATATAGTTATAATCGCTAAATTAACCGGTGAAATGTTTGATTTCAAAACTTTGGGCGGCGGCGGATTTTTCGATTCAAAAAGCAATACGATAACCTGGAACGTCGCCAATACTTCAAATCTTCGCGTGATTAATCCGGGCGGTGAGGGCTACGTGGAATTTCAAATACAGACAAAAGAAAGTTATCCAATCAAAAGGCAAGGCGATAAAAATTTTATGTTGAACGTTGCCGCTGAAATATCTTCGCCAACAGTGCCCTATTACGTTTCAAGCGATAAAACAATCAGCTTCGCCAATATCAAAAACAATGTTTCGGGCGCGGTCGCGATTGTCGCCAAGGCGCCTTTCTACGACCCGAGTTCCGGAATAAGCAATAAGGGGCAGTTTCCGCCAAGAGTAAATCAACCGACCAATTTCACCATACATTGGACTATAACCAATTATTCAACCGACGTAAGCAATGTTAAAATAAGCGCGTTTTTGCAATCGGGCGTCCGCTGGACAGACCAGGTTAAAAGCAGTATAAATTCAGTGCCTTCGTATGATGAAAGGACCCAGGAGATTGTTTGGAATATAGATAAAGTTTTGGCGACGCAGGGCGTTATTTTAAGCCCGATAGAAGCGATTTTCCAAGTGGAGGCTACGCCTAACGTCACTCAAGTCGGCCAAAATATGCCGCTTTTGGGCCAAACGACGATTCAGGCGAAAGATGATTTCAATAATATTATATTAAACAATTCGGCGGCTCCGCTCACGAGCGGAACGACTGTTGTCCAATAAAAAACAAGCTGTGGATAATTTAATGGAAAAAATAGTTTCTTTATGCAAACGGCGCGGATTTATTTTCCCGGGTTCGGAGATTTATGGCGGTTTGGCAAACTCCTGGGATTACGGCCCGCTTGGCGTTGAAATTAAAAACAACATTAAAAATCTTTGGTGGAAAAAATTCGTCCAAAGCAGGAACGACATCGTTGGGATAGACGCGGCTTTGATTATGAATCCGAAAGTTTGGGAAGCGAGCGGACATCTTTCAGTCGGATTCGCCGACTTTTTGGTCGAGTGTAAAAAATGCCATAGTCGTTATCGCGCCGACCAAATTGATTTAAAAGCTGCTTGCGAAAATTGCGAAACGAATAATAGTTTTACCGAACCTCACCAATTCAATTTAATGTTTAAAACATTTATCGGTCTGGCGGAAGAAAAAGAAAATGTTGCTTATTTCCGACCAGAAACCGCGCAGGCGATGTTCGTTGATTTTAAAAGCGTTTTGGGCACGACTCGGAAAAAATTGCCTTTCGGTATTGCACAAATCGGTAAAGCGTTTCGTAATGAAATCACTCCGGGGAATTTTATTTTCCGTACCCGCGAATTCGAGCAGATGGAAATAGAATATTTTATCAGAGAGAGTGATTGGGGAAATTCTTTTGAAAACTGGCGGAAAGAAATGCATAGTTGGATGGAAAACGATTTGGGGTTGGACAAAAAACATGTCCACGAGCTGGAAATTCCGGAAAACGAGCGCGCTCATTATTCAAAGCAAACAATAGACCTGGAATATGATTTCCCGTTCGGCAGAAAAGAACTTTACGGTTTGGCATACAGGGGCGATTTTGATTTAAGAAATCATTTTAAAGAAGCTCCGTATAAAGATTTAGAAACCAATGATAAGTTTTGGCCTCATGTCATTGAGCCTACATGGGGAGTAGACAGATCTGTTTTAGCGGTTTTAACAGAACATTATAGCGAAGAAGAAGATAGAATTGTGTTAAAATTGCCATTTAAGCTTGCGCCCTACAAAGCGGCGGTTTTCCCGCTTTTGGCGAATAAGCCGAAATTGGTTGAAAAAGCTAAAGAAATTTACGACAATTTACGAAAAGACTTCATGGTTGCTTGGGACGACAGGGGGAATATCGGCAAACGCTATTATTCGCAAGATGAAATCGGCACACCGTTTTGCATCACAGTTGATTTTGACAGTTTGGAAGACGATAGCGTTACGATTCGCGACCGCGACACCGCCAAGCAAGAAAGAATAAAAATAAGGGATTTGGCCAGCAGGTTAAGATAATCTTCATGAAGCGATTTTTTGAAATTCTTCCGGGAGCTCTCGCCTGGATAACGATAATTTTAATGTTTTTGCTTTCGTGGCTCGCGCCGGCGTGGACAGCTATTTTTATAATCCTTTTTGACATTTATTGGCTCCTTAAAACGGTTTATTTATCAATTCATTTGCGGGTGAGTTTTAAAAAAATAAGGGAAAATTTAAAAGTAAATTGGCTTAATGAGCTCGCGAATTTACGCGAATGTTCCACAAATAACACGAATAATATTAGTGAAATTCGTGGCCAAATTTGTGATTATTCGCGAATTTATCATTTAATAATTCTCCCGATGTATAAAGAGCAGTACGAAGTTGTCAGGGAGTCTTTTAACGCGTTGGCGAAAACGAATTATTCGAAAGACAAGATAATCGTTGTTTTGGCGCCCGAGGAAAGGGCGGGCGAAGAAACGCGCGAAACCGCTAGAAAAATAGAAAACGAGTTTAGCGGTAAATTCTTTAAATTTTTAACCGTTTTTCATCCTGTGGATTTGCCGGGTGAAATTCCGGGCAAGGGTTCAAACCAGGCTTGGGCGGCAAAGGAAGTAAAAAAATCAATTATAGATTCTTTGCAAATCCCGTACGAAAATATTTTACTTTCGGTTTTTGATGTTGATACTCAGGTACCATTAAATTATTTCGGCAGGCTCACTTATGTGTTTTTGACCTGTAAAAATCCTCAACGTTCAAGCTTCCAGCCAGTTCCGTTGTTCACGAACAATATTTTCCAGGCAACGGCCTTGGCGAGAGTAATCGCCTTTTCTTCAACCTTTTGGCATATGATTCAGCAATCTCGACCGGAACGCCAGACAACTTTTTCTTCGCATTCAATGTCTTTTAAGGCGATTACGGAAATAGGTTTCTGGGATAAAGATATTGTTTCTGAAGATTCGCGGATTTTTTGGCAGTGTTACCTTCATTACGGTGGCGATTGGCGCGTGGAAGCGCTTTTTTATCCGGTCTCAATGGACGCCAACGTGGCGCCGACTTTTTGGAAAACGATGGTAAACCAGTATAAACAACAACGTCGCTGGGGCTGGGGATGCGAAAACATACCTTATTTTTTGAAAGGATTCGGAAAAGATTCGGCGGGGAAAAAAAGAATTCCACTGGGCAAAAAATTATATTGGACGTTTAATATACTTGAAAGTTTTCATTCGTGGGCGACGAACACGCTTATGATATTCGCGCTCGGTTGGCTCCCAATTTATTTGGGCGGGGCGAATTTTAGCTTTACGGTGCTTTCATATAATTTGCCCCAAGTGACGAAATTTATTATGACTTTAGCTATGGTCGGAGTAGTTAGTTCGGCGATTTTAAGCATAATTCTTCTTCCGCCGAAACCGAATTGGTTTAAAAAACGGCATTATGTTTTTTACATTCTTCAGTGGCTTTTAATGCCCATTACTTTGGTTATTTTCGGCGCCATCCCGGGGCTTGAGGCGCAAACCAGAATGATGCTCGGCGGAAAATTTCGCCTCGGTTTTTGGGTTACCCCAAAGCACCGTTAAGGTTTAAGATATAAGAAACAAGACGTAGAAAAACAAGTTTTTGTTTCTTATACCTTATGTCTTAAACCTTTATTTCTTGTCTCATCTATATCAGGCCCACTTTCTTTTTAACTTCTAAGATTTTTTTGTTGGCGATTTTTTCGGCTTTTTTGGAGCCTGCCGCTAAAACAGTGGAAAGTTTTGCTGGATTTTTAAGCAAGGCCGTTTTCTTTTTTCTGAAATCGGCAAAATAATCGGCGGTAAGCTCCGCTAAATCATTTTTAAGGGTTGAATAATTTTTGCCCGCGAATTTCTTTCCCAGTTTTTCAACTTTTTCTCCGCTTAAAGCCGAATAAATTTCAAGCAAATTGCTTATCGCCGGTTTATCTTTTTTATGTTTGATTTCCGAGCCGGAATCCGTAACCGCTCTTTTGATTTTATTTTTTATTTCTTCCGGAGAATCGTCTATAAAAAGGCAGCTTTCCGGCTGAGATTTAGACATTTTCTTTTCCGGATTCGCCAAGCTCATTACTCTTGGCGTTTCCGTATGAAGCGCCTGCGGTTCAATAAATGTTTTGCCGAATTTAGTATTAAATTTACGCGCGAGTGTGCGGGTAATTTCAAGATGTTGGTCTTGATCATTGCCAACCGGAACAAACTTGGCATCGTAAATGATGATATCTGCCGCCATAAGAACTGGATAGTCAAAAAGGCCAATATTTGTCACTAGGGCATTAGCTTCTTCCGCACTTATTTGATCAGACCAAATTTTTTCTCCTTTATTATGTTTTGCGTCTAGGTGTGCCCAAATTTCTTCACGATGATCTTTTTTTGAGGGATCGAAAACTATTTCAGCTTTATCTTTAAATTGAGTCATCCTTTTAAGCTCTCCCATCGGCGTAATTGTATTTAAAACCCACATTAATTCGCTGTGCGCCGGAATCTGAGACTGCTGAAAAATCACTGACTTTTTCGGGTCTAAGCCGGCAGCCAAAAAGTCGGCGGTCAAATTCAAAATCTGTTTTTGTTTTTCTTTGGGGTTAAAATTTTCTGTTAAAGAGTGTAAATCGGCGATAAAAAAGTAGCATTGGTATTTTCCGGAGTTTTGCAAATCAACGAAGTTTTTCAACGCGCCCAAATAATTTCCGATATGGAGTTTTCCAGTTGGCTGAACGCCGGAAACTAAAACCGGTTTCATAAAATTTAGACTATTATTACAACAGGCAAAATCATCGGCCTTCTCTTGGTCTTATTATACAAGAATTGTCCGATTTGGTCTCTAATTAAAGATTTCAAGTAATCAGTGTCTATTTGCTGGTGCCTGGGAATTCGAGCAACCAAAGCTCTGATGTATTTTCTCAAATCTTCCACAAAATCTTTGCTCTCGCGTAAATGAATGAACCCACGTGAAATAATATCGGGATTTTTAAGGAATTGGCCCGTTCTACGATCAAGTGTAGCGATTACCACAACCATTCCTTCTTGCGCCAAAACTCTCCTATCCCTTAAAACAATTTCTCCCACGTCGCCAACTCCCAAACCGTCAACCATCACGTAAAATGCCGGAATATTTTCGGAAGTTATCTTCGCAGAATCTTTGGTTAAAAGCACTATCTGACCGTTATCAATCAAAATTGTTTCTTCGGGTTTAAGACCAATGGCTTCTTGCGCGTTTTGAGCATTCCGCCAACGCATAAAATAATAGCCGTGGATTGGAACCACAAATCTCGGCTTAATCATCCGCACGACGGCTTTTAATTCTTCCTGCGGAGCATGGCCGCTGGAGTGAATGTCTATCATTTTGTAGTGATAAACCAAAGCGCCCTGCCGCGAAAAATCATCTTTCAAAATCTGGACGCTTCTTTCGTTGCCCGGGACAATTGAAGAAGAAAGAATAACGGTATCGCCTTTTTTTATTCGGATATTACGATGTTCGCCGTTAACGATTTTCATCAAACTGGCGTTCGGCTCGCCCTGGGCGCCGGTACAAAGAATGACAAGTTTGTCGTCACGATATTTATGGATTTCTTCCAAAGGAATAATCGTATCTTTTTTCACCTTCATAAAATTAAGATTCCTGGCAATTTGGACGTTTGTTTTCATTGAAAGGCCGCTGATCGCCACTTTTTTGTTCATTTTTTCGGCGATTTTGATTATTTCGGCGATTCTGTCTAAAAGCGAAGCAAACGTGCCGACAATAATCCTGCCGCCGGCTTTTTTGAAAAGTTTTTCTATTTCCTGTTCAACCACCCTTTCGGAAATGGAATAACCCGGCTCTTCCGCGCCGGTCGATTCCAAAAGCAAAGTGTGAATTTTTTGTTTACCGATTTTTTCCCAAACGTCCAAATTTTTCGGCCTGCCTTCGTTGTCATAATCGAATTTAAATTCTCCTCCATGGACCATTTTACCTACTGGCGTTTCCAAGATTATTCCGACGCCGTCGGGAATATTGTGGGTGACGCCAAAAAATTCCGCTTTGAAATTTTTCGAAAGCTGACGGATGTCTCCTGCCTTAACCACTTCAAAATTTATTTTCGGCGCTTTGGGAAAATCCTCCTGCCGCCTGAGAATAATTTCTTTTGTCATCGCGGCGGTAAAAAGCGGCGGGTTGCCAAGTTTATCCATTATGTAAGGAATGGCGCCAATGTGGTCGTAGTGGCCATGAGTGATGATTATCGCTTTTACTTTATTTTTCCTTTCTTCGAGATAAGTGACGTTGGGGATAATATAATCTATGCCTGGAGTCGCTTCTTCCGGAAATTGCAAACCGGCATCCAAAACGACGATTTCATCTTCATATTCAAAAAACATCATATTACGGCCGACTTCTTCAAGTCCGCCCAGGGTCGCAAAACGCACCGCTTCTTCTTTTTTAAGCGTTTCTATTTCTTTCTCTTTTTTAGGAGAATAAATTTTTCTCCGCGTTATTGTTGATTTTTGCCTGGCTAATTGCCTGACTGATTGTCTAATCATATATTTTTATTTATTTAATAATATTTTTTAAATGCGCGCCACAAAAGTGGGCGAGGAGGGACTTGAACCCTCAAGATCTCGCGATCATAGACTCCTGAAGCCTACGTGTTTGCCATTTCACCACTCGCCCGTTTTTATTTTCCTCTTCCCTCGTATTTTTCAAAAATCGCCCAAAAACTCAAAATTCCTTCACTTTTATTATGGATTCTGTGAAAGTCGCCTTCCTTAACTGGAACAACATCGCCGGTTTTCACGTCAATGTTTTGCGAACCGTTTTCCATCGTTCCTTCGCCTTTAATGAAAAGGTAAACCTCGTCGGCTTCGGCGTGTGAATGCCCCATTGTAGATTCATGGGGATTAAGTTCCGTTAAGGAAATTTCCAGATCTTTAAGTTCGGGCAGGTCGTAAACCTTATAAACCTCATTATCTTTTATAAGCTTGGCAAGTTGTTTATATCTTTCAATATCCATAAGAAAAAGTCAAGTTATTAAATTTATTTAAATACTCTCGCCGTCCTAATATACCAATTTTCAATGTTTTTAAAACGGCCGCTAGCGGAATTTATTTCAGTTTCTTCAAAGCCTTCCAATTGCGGTTTACTAACGTAAGTATAGTCGGGCGAAAAAAGAAAAACTGCAGGCTGGTCGCCAACAATAAGCGATTGCAAACTTGAAAGAGCTGACTGACGTTTTGAGTTGTTCATTGTTTCCCGTGAAATTTCGATTAAATTATCAACCGACTTATTTTTATAAAGCGACAGATTGAATCCCGGATAAAATTTCTGCGACGAATACCAAAAAGAAGACATATCGGGGTTGCTATAACTCGTAAAACTGTTTCCAAAAATTATCATTTCGTAATTTCTGGTTTTGATTATTTCGTCTATTTCTTCAGACGACTTTGCCAAAACATTCAATTTAACGCCTATTTTCGTCCAATCGGAAGCTATTATATTAGCAGCGTCTTCCAAGAATTGGACTTTCGGCGAAATCAAATTGAATTCCAAGCGGAATGTTTCTTTTTTAACTATTTTCTCGCGGACTCCGTCTTCGCCAATCCGCCAGCCATCAGCGTCTAAAATACTCGCCGCTTTTTCCAATGAAAAAGCGCTCTCGGAAGAAACTTTCTGGCTATAACCATCCATTCCCAAAACTATCGGCCCATCGGCAACCACCGCGCCGCCGTTAAAAATTTCGTCTATCATTTTTTTCTTATCGGTGGCGTAATCCAAGGCCATTCTCACGTTTTTCCCGGCCAAATTTTTTTGGGCGTAAGAATTAAAAAACAGCGCGTAATATCTCGGCATCATCAAACTGAAAATCTTGCTGTTTATGCTTATCTTTTCAAGATTTTTCGCGCTCAATCCGCCAAAACCGCTTATTTCACCCGAATTAAAAGCGTTTATTAATTCATCTTCGCTTTTATAAAATTTAAAAACCACGCTTTCAATGTAGGGTTTTTTGCCGAAATAGGCTTCGTTTCTGACGAATTTATATTCTGAAATAAATCCGGATTTTTCTTTTTTGAAAGATTGGAATTTGAAAGGCCCGTTTCCCGTCGGCTCAAGATTATAATCGGAAATTTTAATGTTTGCCGCCGGAGTGTCTGTAAAAAGATGCGCCGGAATTATCACCAAATTTTTCAGCGTTTCATCAAAAAAGAAATAAGGTTCGGAAAGTGCCACTTTCATTTCCAATTTACTTATAACTTCCGTCTGGGCTCCGCGCCACATTGATTCAAGCGGCGATTGCGTGTCGCTATTTTGAATTTTCTTTATGGTAAAATCAATATCCTGGCTTGTTATCGGCTGCTTATCATCCCAAAAAATATCAGCTTTTAAACGAATATCCCAAACTTTTCCATTATCGCTCATCTTGATACTGTCTGATAA
>QYPD01000009.1 GCA_007279775.1 Spirochaetia bacterium
AAAAACATTCGTAGCCATTTGTAGATTCGGATAAATTAGTAGATTAGTATTATTATAATGAAAACCCAAATTGCAAAACTGAATTATTTGCGCATAGCGCCTCGTAAAACCAGGCTTGTTGCGAGCATGATAAAAGGATTGTCAATAAACGAAGCGGAAGCTCAGTTGTTGATTAATCCAAAAAGGCCCAGTGATGCGGTTTTAAAGTTGCTTCGTTCGGCGGTCGCTAACGCGAAAAATAACCAGAAATTGGATCCCGAAAAGCTTTTTGTGAAAGAAATTAGAGTTGACAACGGGCCGATGTTGAAAAGATTTATGCCCCGGGCGATGGGACGCGCCAGCGGAATTCAGAAAAAAAGCAGCCATATTATTTTGGTTTTGGGAGAAATGGAAAACGTGAAAGCGCCGAGATTTAAGATAGCCAAAGTTGAAAAAGTTTCAAAGAGAGTTAAGGAAGAAATGGCAAAGAAGAGTAAGAAAGAAAAAGAAGAAAAAGAGCACGAAAAAACCAAAGGAGCGGAATCGCAAAAGCAGGTTGAAAAACCGGGCTTTACGAAAAAGTTCTTTAGGAGAAAATCCATTTAAAAGCCATGGGAAATAAAATTAGGCCAGATTCATTAAGGACGGGTATTATCAGAGGTTGGTCGGGGAATTGGTTCCCGAAAAGAAATAAATTCGGCGCTTCGCTCGAAGAGGACGTTTTAATTAGAGAAGTAATAAATGAAAAGATAGGCAACGCCGGCATAGATATTATTTTGATAGAAAAAGCCGGAGAAAATTACAGGATAACAATTAAAGCTTCGCGTCCGGGAATAATTATCGGCCGCGGCGGAAAAGGCGTTGAAGATTTAACCAAACTTTTGGAAAGCAAATTGAGGAAAATAAGGAAAGAAAGGAAATTGGAAGGAGTAATTTATTTGAATTTGAATATAGAAGAGTTGAAAAGGCAGGATGTTTCGGCTAATGTTACCGCTCAAAATATCGCTTGGGATTTGGAAAAAAGAATTCCTCATCGCCGGACGGTGAAGAAATATTTGGAACAAATAATGCAAAACAGAGACGTTCAAGGCGCGAAGATATTGGTTAAAGGAAGATTAGATGGAGCCGAAATTGCCAGAGACCAACATTTGGAGCGCGGCAAGCTTCCGCTTCAGACTTTAAGGGCGAATATTGATTTCGGCACGGCAACCGCTAGGACAACTTTCGGAGCCATTGGAATAAAAGTTTGGATATATAAGGGAGATGTGTTTGAAAAATAATTATGCCCAGTAACTCAACTCGATAGGTTTAATCATGATTTATCGGTTTTGGTTACTGGGGATATGAAAATAATTAATTAATAAATAAATTAAATTCACTCAATAGTTGTTGATTAAACTAATAAATCACAATCGAGTTGAGTTCACTGGGTATGTTAATGCCAAAAAAAGTAAAACATAGAAAATGGCAGAAGGGGCGCTCAAGGAAGAGAAAGGTTGAAACGCGCGGGACAAAATTGTCTTACGGTTCTTTCGGGTTGCAATCTTTGGAAAATAGCTGGATTAATTCGCGCCAAATAGAAGCGGCGAGGAAGACCATAAGTAATTTTACCAAAAGAGGCGGGAAAATTTGGATAAGAATTTTCCCCGACAAGCCGATAACCAAACGGCCGCCGGAAACCACAATGGGCGGGGGAAAAGGAGCGGTTGAGTATTATGTTTTTCCGGTTAGAGTTGGAAGAATGATTTTTGAGCTCGATGGATTGCCGGAGGCCGAATCAAAACAAGCGCTGAAAAGAGCCGGTTATAAATTGCCGGTGAAAACGAGAATAATTTCAAAATCACAATGAAAGACAAAGAATTTCAACAAGTAAAAATAAAGCCGATAGAAGCCCTTAATAAGGAGTTGGTTGATTACCGCGAAAAATTGAGAAAATTTAAATTTGATTTAAGCCAGGGGAAAGTGAAAGACATTAAAGAAATCAAAAAAACGAAAAAGGCGGTTGCCAGAATATTAACGGTAATAAGCCAAAATAATTTAAATAAATAAAAACATGCCCAGTAGTGAAAACTCGACATTAGCTCGCCTCGCAAAATAAATTTTCCGATAAATTATAAGGTCGTTATTATGATAAAAACATATTAAAATAAACAAAGATTCTTCGGCTCGCTCTATTTTGCGCAGTCGAGTTTCTACTACTGGGTATGAAAAGAACTTTACAAGGAATTGTAGTTTCCGACAAAATGGAAAAAACAAGAGTAATAGCCATTACGCGTTTGAAAAAACATCCACGCTACCTTAAGTACTATAAAGTAACCAAGAATTTTAAAGCCCATGACGAGAAAAACAAATATAAAACGGGCGATAAAGTCGTGATTGAAGAAACAAAACCGATGTCGAAAGATAAAAAATGGGTAATTATCGAAAAAATATAACATGATTCAAGAACGTTCAATTTTAAAAGTCGCGGATAATAGCGGAGCGAAAATAGTCCGTTGTTTTAGGGTGCTTGGCGGAACCAGGCGACGTTACGCCTCAATAGGCGATATTATTGTCGCTTCCGTTCGGAAATCCGAACCCCGGAAAGCTTTGAAGAAAAAAGACATTGTCAGGGCGGTGATAGTCAGGCAGAAAAATCCGTTAAGGAGAAAGGACGGTTCATATGTCCGTTTTGACGAAAACGCGGTTGTTATTGTTGATAAGAAAGAGCCGAAGGCAACTCGTATTTTTGGGCCTATTCCGCGTGAAATAAAAGAAATGGGTTATGAAAAAATAGCTACAATGGCCGAGGAAATAGTGTAAATATATACAAATATGAAATTAAAGAAAGATGATAATATAAAAATAATCGCCGGCAAGGATAAAAACAAAACCGGAAAGATTTTGAAAGTTCTTGTAAAAAAGGACAGAGTTTTAATAGACGGCTTAAATCTTTACAAAAAGCACGTTCGTCCCAAGAAACAAGGAGAAAAAGGGGAGACAGTTTTGGTTCCGAGGCCGATCAATGTTTCAAACGTAATGTTGGTTTGTTCGGCTTGTGGAAGGGCGGTAAGGACAAGTTATGTTTTAAATAAAGGAAAGAAAACGCGAACTTGCAAAAAATGCGGAGCGTCTATATAAAAGTATGCCCAGTAACTCAACTCGATAGAGTTTAATCATGATTTATCGGATTAAGTTACTGGGGATAATAAAATAATTAATAAATAAATTAAAATTTACTCAATAGTTGCTGATTAAACTAATAAATCGCAATCGAGTTGAGTTAACTGGGTATGGAAAAGAAAATAAAGAAAAACGATTTAAAAAATCCAAAAATAGAGAAAGTTGTCATCAACGTCGGCGTCGGGAAAATTTCCCAACAGCAGGAATTTGAAAACAAAATTTTGCCGGAAATAATAAACGGCTTATCTTTGATAACCGGGCAAAAGCCTGTTATTTGTAAATCAAACAAATCAATCGCCGGATTTAAATTGAGGGCTGGCCAGACAGTGGGTTTAAAAATCACTTTAAGGCGCCAAAAAATGCGTGATTTTGTCGCAAAATTGGTAAATATAGCTTTGCCGCGCGTCCGAGATTTTCAGGGAATCAGTTTGAAAAATATCGATAAAAATGGCGGTTTGACGATAGGGATGAAAGAGCACATTGTTTTTCCGGAAATAGATTCCGATATTTCAAAGTTTGACTTCGGTTTGGAAATCAGTATTGTAAGTAGTGCGAAAAACAGGGAAGAAGCTATAAATTTATACAAGTCGATTGGAATACCGTTTAAAAAATCTTAATCAACATGGCAAAAGAATCAGTAATCGCAAGATCGAAAAAAAAACCGAAATATTCCACGCGCATCGTCAGGCGTTGTTTTAAATGCGGCCGCAAAAGGGGATATTTGAGGGATTTTGAATTATGCAGAATTTGTTTCAGGGAATTGGCTTCTCGCGGGGAAATACCCGGAATAACAAAATCGTCATGGTGAAAGAGCAACCCGAAACTACCCGCCTCGACTCGCCGTCAAGGCGAGGCGGGCGAATTCATCCGAATGCCCCGAATGAATCCGAATATAACAATATAATTAAAAACATTCGTAGCCATTTGTAGATTCGGATAAATTTGTAGATTGGGATCGGTTTATATGTATATAGATTTATTGACAAAAATTAAAAATGCCCAGGCCGTCAAAAAAGAAACCGCCAAATCGGCATATTCAAAAATGGACGAGCGGATTTTGGAAATTCTTTTGTCAAAAGGGTATATTTCGGGTTTTGAAAAAAAAGGCAAGGGCGCCAAGCGCGTTTTTGATATCCAGCTGAAATATGAAAAAAATAATGACGGGGCTATCACCGGAATCAAATTTGTCAGTAAGCCTTCACGTAAGATATATATCGGCTATAAAGACATAAGGCCGATAAAATCGGGTTACGGATTTATGGTTATTTCTACGCCCGACGGCGTATTACCCGGCGGAGAAGCGCGAAGGAAAAAAGTTGGAGGAGAATTATTATTTGAAATTTGGTAATTTAAGATTATGTCAAAAATAGGAAAAAAACCGATAGTTGTTCCGGGAAGCGTCGAAGTTAAAATAGACGACGGTTTTTTATCTTTTAAAAGCCAGAGCGGAAATTTGAAATTGGAAATGCCTCGCGACATAAAAGTTGAATTAAAAGAAGGAGAGTTGATATTTTCTCCGAAAAATAATTTAAGATTAACTCGGGCGCTTTGGGGAACAACCAGAGCCTTGGCAAATAACGCCGTAAACGGGTTGTCTTCGGGATTTGAAAAAAGCTTAAGATTGGAAGGAGTCGGTTACAAGGCGAATATGGAAGGAGAAACTTTGGTTTTGAATTTGGGATTGTCTCATCCGGTTAAATTCGTTTCTCCGCAGGGGGTGAAAATTTCCGTTGATAAAAACGTAATTAAAATTACGGGTTACGACAGAGCGGTCGTGGGCCAGTCGGCGGCGAAAATAAGGGCTTTCAAAAAGCCGGAACCGTACAAAGGCAAGGGAATTAGATATACCGATGAAATAGTTCGCAGAAAAGCCGGCAAAAAAGTCGCCGGAACGACAAAATAATATAGAGAGTTTAAAGTATGAAAAAAAGAAAGGTTTTAAATCAAATAAAGGAAAGGAGAAAAAAAAGGACAAGGGCAAGATTGTCCGGTTCTTTGGAGCGCCCCCGTTTTTCGGTTTTTAGGAGCAACAGTTATACTTATGTTCAAATAATAGACGATGAAAACGGAAAAACCTTGGCAAGCGCCTCAACTATGGAGTTAAAAAAACAGACAAAAGCGGTTGGAAAAGAATTGGCGGAAAAGCTCGGGGAGCTTATTGCCAAGAAAGCCGTTGAAAAAGGTATTAAGAAAGTCGTTTTCGACAGGGGAAGCTATAATTATCACGGTCGGGTTCAAGCTGTTGCCGAAGCTGCCAGAAAAGGCGGATTGGAATTCTAACGCGATCCGAAACTACGAATGCATCCGAATCTACAAATAAATCCGAATAACTATAAAAAATATTTGTAGCCATTCGAAGATTCGTATCAATTTGTAGATTGGGATCGATTTATATGTATAAAGGACAAATAAGACCTAAAAGCGAATTTAAGGAAAAAGTTTTGGATATGCGTCGCGTGACGCGCGTCGTTGCCGGCGGCAAAAGGTTCCGTTTCCGCGCGACAGTTGTCATTGGCGACGAGAAAGGAAGAGTCGGAGTTGGGATAGCCAAGGGCTTGGACGTGGCGCAGGCGGTGGACAAAGCAAAATTAAACGCGAAGAAAGGATTAATAACCATTTTTTTAAAAGACAGAACAGTTTCGCATGAAGTGGAGGCCAAATTCAGCGCGGCAAGAGTTCTCATCAAGCCGGCGAAGAATGGTCACGGTCTTAAAGCTGGAGGAGCGGTTCGCGTGGTTTTGCTTTTGGCTGGAGTCAAAGACGCCACGGCAAAATGTATGGGCAGGACTAAAAATAAATTGACTAACGCTTTGGCGGCGATGGAAGCGCTTAAAAAATTGAAAATTGAAAAATCAAAAATCAAAATGACAGTTTAAAAACGCAAAATTGTTTAAATGTAAAAATTTTAACATTAAAAAACTTTAACATTTTACATTGTCATTTTCCATTTTGATATTTACATTTTAAATTAACATTATGCAACTTCACGAATTACAACCGAAAACAAAATTTAAATCACGAAAGCGAGTCGGCAGGGGAGGCAAAAGAGGCACTTATTCCGGAAAGGGGCAGAAGGGCCAGAAATCTCGCTCAGGCCACGTAATCAGACCGGCGGAAAGGGATTTGATTCAGCGCTTGCCCAAACTGCGCGGTTTCAGGTTTAAACCGTTAAAAGAAAAGCCGGTTGTTTTAAATTTAGGTTTTTTGACCTCAAAAATAAAAAGCGGCATAATTAACAGGGAAGCTTTACTTGCTGCGGGTTTAATAAGTAAATCGGAAAAAAACGTGAAAATCGTCGGCCAAAAGAAAGGAAACGAGCCGATGAAAGCCGTTGAAATCAGCGGCCTTAAAGTTTCAAAGAAACTAAAAGAAGAGATAGAAAAATCTGGAGGCAAAGTAAATTAATCCGAAAATTTAAATCCGAATTCACGAATGGCTACGAAAAATTAACTTTATCATTATTCGGATATATTCGTAGATTTGGATGAATTCGTAGGTTCGAATCGCATTTATGAATAAATTAATACAACTTTTTAAAATCTCCGATCTGCGAAAAAAAATTTTGATAGTCGGGCTTTTGCTCGCGGCTACAAGGGTTTTATCGGCAATTCCAATTCCTTCAATCGACGCCATGAAATTGAAAGAATTTCTTGCTTCCAGCCAATTATTCGGTTTTGTTAATCTTTTTTCCGGAGGCGGGTTGAGTCATCTTTCAATAGTTATGATAGGTGTCGCTCCGTATATCACGGCCACCATCATTATGCAGCTTTTGACGATGATTTTTCCGCGCTTGAAAGAAATGTATTATGAGGAAGGGGCGGCGGGAAAAGCAAAATTTAACCGCTGGTCGCGCTATATTACCGTTCCTTTGGCAGGGCTCCAAGCTTACGGATTTTTGAATATTTTGGTTTCTCAGGGCGTCATTCCCCATATGGGAATGTTTGATTTAATTAAAAATGTGATTATAGTGTCCGCTGGAACAATGATTTTAGTTTGGCTTGGTGAATTGATTACCGAACACAAAATAGGCAACGGCATTTCCCTTATAATTTTTGCCGGCATAATTTCCGGGCTTCCGGCGACCGTCGGCAGGGCTCTTTTTTCCTACAGCGCTGAAACTTTGCCGACGTATCTGATTTTCGCGATTCTGGCGATTTTGGTAGTCGCCGGAGTGGTTTTCATAAACGAAGGCGAGAGGAAAATTCCGATAGCTTATGCCAAGAGGGTAAGGGGAATGAAAATGTACGGCGGCGCTTCAAGTTATTTGCCGCTTAAAGTGAACCAAGCGGGGGTCATCCCGATAATCTTCGCTATTTCAATTTTGCTTTTCCCGCAATTTATAGCGCAAGCAATGGCGATTTTTTCCAGAAGTTTATCGCTCACGCTCACGAGTTGGGTTAATTATCTTTTCAACAACCAATATCTTTACAGCGCTTTCTACTTCCTTTTGGTTTTCATTTTTACCTATTTTTATACCGCTGTTACTTTCGACCCGAAAGAAATATCTAAAAATCTCCAGCGTTCGGGCGGATTTGTCGCTGGCATAAGGCCGGGCGATTCAACCACGGATTTCCTTTCAAAAATAATAAATCGTTTGACTCTTTCGGGCGCCATGTTTTTGGGCTTGTTAGCAATTTTGCCGAATCTTACCCAGATGGCGACGGGCATTAAAATTTTGACAATCGGCGGCACCGCGCTTTTGATTGTCGTTTCGGTCGCGCTTGAAACAATCAGACAAATCAATTCCCAATTGATAATGAGAGAATACGAAGAGATTTAACCATGACGATGACAATGACGATGACAAAATAATTAATTGTCATTGTCATAGTCAATAGTCATTGTAATTTAATGCCTCTAGCCATAATGATTATGGGTCCGCAGGGTTCCGGCAAAGGGACTCAAGCGGAGCTGATATCTAAAAAATTAGACCTTTTTCATTTCGACACCGGCCAATATTTAAGGGCCATTCTTTACGACCCGGCGTCGCAAAAAGACAAGACAATCCAAAGAGAGCGTAAATTGAATGAAGAGGGCATTCTTAATACGCCGTCATGGATTTTGAAAATTGTAGTTCAGGCGGTAAAAAAAATGGCCGCTCTTAAAAAAGGAGTTGTGTTCAGCGGTTCTCCACGCACTTTTTACGAGGCATTCGGCCATGAACAAGGCGGAAAACCGCAAAAATCGCAAGAGGGTTTGTTCGCGGTTTTAGAAAAATGTTACGGTAAGAAAAACGTTTCCGTTGTTGTTTTAGATATTCCATTAAAAGAGTCAATTAAAAGAATCAGCGCCCGCTTGTCTTGTTCGGTTTGCGGGAGCCCTTTTATAATTCAAAAATATAAGCTTGAATCTTGCCCGTTTTGCGGAGGAAAAATCATCAAAAGGAAAGACGATAATATAAAAAGCATTATGGAAAGGTTAAGTGAATATAATAATCGCACCAAGCCGATTTTTGCCGAATTGAAAAAAAGAAAATACAAAATCTTTAAAATCGACGGTACGCCAGCGCCTTATAAAATCCATAAAACGATTCTTAACAAGGTTAAATAAACCCAGTAACGCTACTTCAATGTCTTGCTTTTGAAAAAGCAAGAAACGGAGCAGGTTGCCGGGTAAGAAGATTAAATAAAAAAATATCACTTCAGTCCAATCACGATTTATCGTGATTAAGTTGAAGTAGTGTTATGGGTAAATCTTAATGGCAAATCTTTTAAAATCTCCGAAAGAAATAAAGAATATTGCCGTTGCCGGCAAGATTTTGGCGAAAATATTGAAAATTTTGGAGAAAGAAATTAAAGTAAGCATTCCCTTAAAGAAATTGGACAGTTTGGTTTATCAATTGTCTAAAAAATACGGCGTTCAGCCGGCGTTTTTGGGCTACAGGCCCGACGCCGCTTCAAGACCTTTCGGTGCTTCAATTTGCGCTTCATTAAACGACGTTATTGTTCACGGTTTGCCGAATAATTATAAACTTCAATCGGGAGATATTTTGAAAATCGATATTGGCGTGGAATACCGCGAAAACGGAAAAAGTTTTTTCGCGGATTCGGCTTTTACGGTCGGCTTGGGAAAAGTTTCCAAAGAAGCGAAAATTTTGATAAAGGCCACCAAAATGGCTCTTGAGAAAGCGGTAAAAGTCGCGAAACCCGGCAATACCTTGGGCGATATCGGCTATGCCGTTGAAAGAGTGGCGCGCGAAAATAAATTAAGCGTGCTTAGAGAATTAACCGGCCATGGCACGGGGTTGGCTTTGCACGAAGACCCGATAATCTATAATTTTGGCGAAAAGGGCAGAGGGATGGTTTTAAAACCCGGAATGGTTTTGGCGATTGAACCGATGCTTTCAACAGGCTCAAGCGGAATTATTCAAAGGCCCGATGAAAGCTGGGCGACCGCCGACGGCGGATTGTCAGCCCATTTTGAACATACTATCGTAATTACGGAACGGGGACAAAAAGTATTGACGTAACTTTAATTAAGTTTAAAATTATTAAACATGAAACCATATTTATCCGTAATTATTCCGGCATTGAACGAGGCGAAACGCTTGCCGCCGACTTTAGTTGATATTAATAAACACTTGGAGAAGATTGATTTTGAATATGAAATTATTGTGGTTGACAATAATTCAACGGATGCCACTTCTGAAGTAGTTGAGAGATTTTCACATATAATTAAAAATTTAAAATTGGTGAAGTTGAAAATAAAAGGCAAAGGTTTAGCCGTTAAAGAGGGGATGCTTAAGGCGACGGGTGAATATCGGGCGTTTACAGATGCAGATAATTCCATTTCATTTGACCAGATTATAAACGCTTTAAAATATTTTAATGACGGCGCTGACGTGATTATCGGGTCGCGCGACGTTAAAGGAGCGCGTGAAGAACAGCCTTGGTATAGGCAGTTGGCGGGGAATATCGGAAATTTGATAATTCAAGCGCTTTTATTGCCGGGCTTGTGGGATACCCAGTGCCCGCTGAAAATTTTTAAAGCTGAAGTTGCCGAAAAAGTTTTTTCCGTTTCAAAAATTAAGCGTTGGGGATTTGACGTTGAAATATTGTCGCTTGCCAAAAAGATGGGATACAAAATAAAAGAAATTCCCGCGGTTTTCGTAAGCGTCCCAGGTTCAGGAGTTAAGCCGACGACCTATCTCTTTGTTTTATTGGAAGTTTTAAAAATAAAATGGTGGTTAATTACAAATAAATACAACTTATGAAAACTTATTTAACAAAAGAACGTTATGAAGAATTGAAAGTCGAACTTCAACGGCTTAAAATTGAAGGCCGGATGGAAATAGCGGACCGCCTTAAAAAATCCAAAGATTACGGCGATTTGAGCGAGAACTCGGAATATTCCGACGCTAAAGACGCGCAAGCGAAATTGGAAACGAAAATTTTCGAAATTGAAGAATCGCTTAAAGAAGCGGTTATAATTAAGAAAAGCTCAAATAAAGACATTGTCGGCGTGGGTTCAACGGTTGAGGCTCAAAAAGGCATGAAAACCGTTGTTTACACTATTGTGGGCTCAAGCGAGTCGAAACCCGAGAATAACCTTATTTCAAATGAATCGCCTCTGGGAAGGGCGTTTTTGGGCCGAAAAGCGGGCGATATAGTGGAAATGGAAGTTCCAGCGGGCAAAATAAAGTATAAAATACTTAAAATAGCTTAATTATGTTAGACGTTAATTTAATCCGCCAAAATCCGGAAAAAGTGAAAGAAGGGATAAAAAAGAAAAACTACGCCCCGTCTTTGGTTGATGAATTTTTGGCAATAGACGAAGAGTGGCGGAAATTGACGGAAGAAACGGATGGCCTCCGTGCTCAACAGAAAAAATTATCAGAGGAAAGAAAAATAGAAGAAGCAAAAGCCTTAAAAGAAAAAATCCAATCTTTGGAAGAAAGTTTGCGTTTCACAGAAGAAAAAAGAAAACAAATTTTAAATAAATTTCCGAATCTTCCTTTTGAAGACGTTCCGGTCGGAAAAGACGATTCCGAAAACGTTGTTTTGAAAACCGTCGGCGATTTGCCAAAATGGGATTTCCAGCCGAAAAATTATATTGAGCTCGGCAAAAACCTTGGCATTATAGATACCGAAACCGCTTCAGAAACAAGCGGCAGCCGGTTTGGTTATCTTAAAGGCGGAGCGGCGATGTTGGAATTCGCTTTGGTTAAATTGGCGATGGAAACGGCGATGAAAAAAGGTTTTGTTCCTGTTGTTCCGCCCGTGATGATAAAAAGTGAAATGATGAAAGCGATGGGCTATGTTGATCGCCGCGAAGACCAAGACGAAACTTATTTTCTGGAAAAAGACGGTTTGTATCTGGTGGGCACTTCCGAGCAGTCAATCGGGCCAATGCACAGCGGAGAAATTTTTGATGAAAAAGATTTGCCCAAAAGGTATGTCGGTTTTTCAACTTGTTTCAGGCGCGAGGCCGGTTCATACGGCAAAGACACAAAAGGCATTTTAAGGGTTCATCAATTCGACAAAATTGAAATGTTCAGCTTTTGTAATCCCGAAAATTCAGGAAAAGAGCACGAATTAATTTTGGGTATTGAAGAAGAACTTATGCAAGCGCTTAAACTGTCTTACCATGTTTTAAGAATTTGCACAGGTGATTTGGGTTCTCCGGCAGCTGGCAAATACGATATTGAAACCTGGATTCCCAGCGAAAACAAATATCGCGAAACCCATTCTACTTCAAACTGCACCGATTTCCAAGCAAGAAGGCTTAATATCAAATATAAACTCAAAACTCAAAACTCAAAACTCAAAACTGATTACGTCCACACTCTAAACGGTACGGCTTTCGCCATCGGCAGAATACTCATCGCCATCATTGAAAACTATCAGCAAAAAGACGGCTCAATCTTGGTCCCCGAAGTTTTGCGGGGGTATATGGGAGTAGAAAAAATCAGTTGACATCTGTCAACTATTGACTTATTGGTTGACGAAGATTATTATTTGAATATATGGATAAAGAGTTTCTTTCAACAATTGAAATTGCCTCACTTTTGGGTATTAGCAGGCAGGCAGTTTTTAAAAGAATTAAAGCCGGTGAGATAAAGGCGCGAAAAATCGGCCGTAATTTTGTGATTAACAGAAAAGACATTCCGGGAATTACGGGCAAGGTTTTAACGCAAGAGCAGAAATCGGAAATTCAAAAATCAGTTGATAAAACCTTTCGCGAGTATGGCGAGACTTTAAGGTTATTAGGGCAGGAATGAAGATCAAAGAATTAACAATTGCCGAAGTAGAATATATCGCTTTTTATTTGGCAAATTCTACCCGTTTCCCCAATGTTTTGGAAAGCTGTTTAATAACTCCTTTTGCTTCCTTCGGCGGTAAAACCGCTTATCGGGGCGTCATTGGCAAGTCGTCAATGCTTTTTTATTTAATGATTAAAAATCATCCTTTTCAGAACGGAAATAAACGGATTGCAATGACAACGCTTATGTATTTTCTGTATGAAAATGGGAAATGGTTAAGGGTGGACAATCAAGAACTTTATAATTTCGCTAAATGGGTCGCCACGAGTAATCCTAAGTTGAAAATTGAAACCGTAAAAGCGGTAGAAAAATTTATTGAAATGTATATAATAAAGTTATAGAAATAGCAAAATATGCAAAATATTTGCGCAAATTCAAAATTTATGGTAAAATATAGGATATGGATAAAAAATCTCTTATAGAACAAATTGAAAAAGCCCGAAATTCCCGCGTAATTACTTATTTAACCAGCGACAGGCCCGGTCCGGTTAACGCCCGCGTGGCAATGGATATTATTCCACTTATCAGCAAACAACTTCAAACAATTGGAAAAACTGAAAATATTGATTTGTTTTTATACAGCGCTGGAGGAGATACAATGGTGCCTTGGCGTTTAGTTTCAATGATTCGCGAACATTGTGATAAATTTTCAGTTATTATTCCATACAAAGCCCATAGCGCGGCAACGATGATTGCGCTCGGAGCAGATGAAATCGTTATGAGCGACCTTTCCGAACTTTCGCCGATTGACCCCTCAACCGCCAATGTTTTTAATCCTCAAGACCCGCAAAATCCGCAGGGTAGAATCCCAATTTCGGTTGAAGACGTAATGGCGTATTTTGACTTGGCGAAAAATAAATTTGGGATAAAAAATGATGAAC
>QYPD01000026.1 GCA_007279775.1 Spirochaetia bacterium
ACCAAAAACACAGCTCCCTGCGAACTCGTAAGAGGATGTATAGGGGGTGACGCCTGACCGATGCGAGAAGGTTAAAGGTGGGGGTGTCCCCGCAGCAATGCGGAGTTGCTCACTGCCCGAAGCCCTCGTCAATGTCAGCAGTAACTATAACTGTTCTAAGGTGGAATTCCTGCCTTAGTAAAATTCGGCTATATGCTGGAATACCCGCGCATATTACAATACTTAATTTAAGTAACAATTTGTAATCGATGCGGACAATCAGCAGGAAAGACTAAAAACTTTAATAAAATTTTTAGAATCCTCAGAGACTATATGCCGAACTCCGACCACGGTCGGAGAAGATATAGTCCGAACTTTATGGCGACATAAAGAATTGTCCAATCATGGAATTTGGGCAGAATAACATATTTGAGCGCATTTCCTTTTCAGGTAAGTTCTGAAGCGCACGAAAGGCGTAACGACTGGGGGACTGTCTCAACGAGAAGCTCGGTGAAAATGCGATTCCCGTGAAGACGCGGGATACCTGCAACGGGACGAAAAGACCCTAGGAGCTTTACTGTAGCTTGATATTGATTTTAAGATTTTGATGCGTAGCGTAGTGGGTAGCCTTCGAAGTGCCGCTTTCGGGCGGCATGGAGGCAACAATGAAACACCCATCTTTAAAATTTTAAAATCTAACCTGAACGGCAAAAACGTTCGGGAACAGTGTCTGGCGGGCAGTTTTTCTGGGGCGGAACCCTCCTAAAAAGTAACGGAGGGGTTTATCAAGGTTGGCTAAGCGCGGATGGAAATCGCGCACGTCGTGTAAAGGCACAAGCCAGCTTAACGGCAAGGCTTACAAGCCGCGCCGGTACGAAAGTAGAACTTAGTGACCCGACGGCACTTTATAGAAAGGCCGAAGATAACGGATAAAAGTTACCCTAGGGATAACAGGCTGGTGTGGTCCGAGAGTCCATATCGACGACCACGCTCGGCACCTCGATGTCGGCTCGCCCTAGCGCCCGGCTGGAGAAGGTCGGAAGCGTTTGGCTGTTCGCCAATTAAAAGGGCACGCGAGCTGGGTTCAGACCGTCGAGCTCATAAAACGAAAGTTTTGTGGTCTGGACGGTTTGAGCCCGAGGCAAAAGAAGACAAAATAAGACATCATCACAGCGGCCATAGAAAGTAATTTTTATGGACCACGCTAACTAATATCGGTGGAATCCTATAATAATCCCATGGGACAATACCGAGGGAACTTCGACACAGAGACAAAGAGTCGAAGAAATCCGTAGAGACTATACGTTAGCCCCGAGCACATAAAGCGTTATGTGCGCGGTGAAGATATAGTCCAATGCACTTAGTAATAAGTGAAAACATGTGTGAAACAGGTTGGTCTCTATCTGTTGCAGGCGATGACGCTTGAGGGAAGTTGACCCTTGTACGAGAGGATCAGGTTGAACGAACCTCTGGTCTACCGGCTTTGCCACCAGGTGAAGCGCCGGGTAGCTATGTTCGGAAGGGATAAGCGCTGAAAGCATCTAAGCACGAAGCCCCTCCCAAGATTAGGCGTCGCAGACTCGTGGAAGATTACCACGTTGATAGGCTTCAGGTATAAACGCAGCAATGCGTGAACATTATTTAATCAAGGATTGATAATGGACAATTGACGGCTTCGGCCGAAGATTGAAAGTTTGAAATTTAAGATTTAATGACTAGCCAAGAAGTACTAATAAGTCGACCGTCTCTAGCCCATTAATGCTCCGTATTTAGCCGGTGATTTAGCCGCGCGTGTCCCACCCCTTCCCATTCCGAACAGGCAGGTGAAAGCGTGCGGTCCCGATGATACTTTCTGCCTCGGCGGACGGGAAAGTAGGGTTTGCCGGCTTTTTTTTTATTTTTTTTATGATATTATTTATTTAATGAGCGGAAGAAGATTAGTCAAACAACTTGTCTACGGTTCTGTTTTCGCGGCTTTTTTATTTTTAATCGGCTTTTCGGCCTATAATTCGTGGTTTAAGTCTGCGCCAACTTGCTCCGACAGAATTCAAAATCAAAACGAAACGGGAATAGATTGCGGAGGCCCCTGCCCCGCTTGCGCCATAAAAGACCTTGTCAACTTTAAAGTTAATCAAGCCCAAATCAAATATTTTTCCGCCGACCCCGAAAAGAAAACAACTGTTTTTTATTTTGAATTGCCAAACCTCAATTTGAATTACGGCGCGGATTTCTTTTATTATTACTTTGACCTTTTTGATAAAAACGGCAAAGAATTCCACATCACCGACAGCTCTTCGATTTACGCCGGCGGAATAAACTACATCGTTAAGTTAGCCTATATTCCCTACGACTCAATCGCCAGCGTTTCATCAGTCGACACCACCAACATCAATTGGAAAATAAAAAATGAATTTTCCAAACCGGACACTTCACTCAGGGATATTGAGACTTCGGCTTTGCAAGACGGCGGAGTTATAGTAACCGGTTTCGCCCAAAACAACGAAGCGTTCGCCTTATCAAAAATTTTAATTTCCGCCGTTCTCGCAAATAAAAATGGCGTTAAAATAAGCGCTTCAAAAACCGAGCTTGAAAACACTCCGGCTTTCACCGAAAAACAATTCAAACTGAATTTCCCGAAAAACATTTTTTTGGCGGGCGGAGAAAAAGCAACCAATTATTATAGCTTCCAACAAGATTTAACTCTCGGTGCAACCGGAGACGACGTCAAAAAACTCCAAGAGATTTTAAGAGGCGAAGGATTTTTAACAAGCGAAGCCAACGGCAATTTTGACCAAGCCACCAAAAATGCCCTTATCCAATACCAGAAAAAATCAAAAATCAGCCCAGCGTCCGGCGTCCTTGATCCAAAAACCAGAGATTACATCAATGCCCTTAAAAAACCGCTGACGGCTCCCCTTTCACAATTAATAGACCTGACAAAAGCCGACCCGTCCAAAACCGAAGTTTATATTGAAGGCATCAGATAAAGTTTAAAATGTAAATATCAAAGTTAAATTTGATTTTTCAATTTATGTCAAATTCATTCGATAAACCTTATAACCCTAAAGACGTTGAAGAAAAAATTTACGAGTTTTGGGAAAAATCGGGATATTTTGCGCCAGAGGCGCATCAACCGCAAGCTGGCAATCCAAACAACGATAAAACTTTTACCATCACCGTTCCCCCGCCAAACATTACCGGTTCTCTCCATCTGGGACACGCTTTAAACGCGACCATCCAAGACATTTTAATCCGCAAAAAAAGGATGGAGGGCTATAAAACTCTTTGGCTTCCGGGCACCGACCACGCCGGCATAGCCACACAAAACGTGGTTGAAAAAGATTTAAAAAAACAGGGTATCAGCCGGCACGACTTGGGCAAAGAAAAATTCCTTGAAAAAATCTGGGAGTGGAAAGAAAAATACGGACATATCATTTTAAACCAATTTAAAAAACTCGGCGCTTCAATGGACTGGTCGCGGACACGATTCACCATGGACTCCGGTTATCAAGAAGCCGTTAAAAAAGTTTTTCTCCACTACCACGAAAAAGGCTGGATGTATAAAGCCGAAAGAATAGTTAATTGGTGCAGCAGATGCGCCACTTCCCTCTCCGACCTTGAACTTGAATACAAAGAGATTGAATCTTCCCTTTATTACATAAAATACCCGCTTAAGGACGGCTCGGGTTTTGTTATTGTGGCGACAACCAGGCCCGAAACAATGCTTGGAGATTCCGCGGTGGCGGTAAATCCAAAAGATGAAAAATACAAACCGCTTGTCGGAAAAACGCTTATCTTGCCCATAGTGAACCGCGAAATTCCGATTGTCGCCGATTTCGCCATAGATGCTACTTTCGGCACGGGCGCGGTTAAAGTTACTCCGGCGCACGACTTTATAGACGCCGAAATCGGCGAAAGGAATAAATTAGAAATCCATAAAATCATAGGCCAAAATGGAAGAATGGTCCCCGAAGCGGGCGCGATTTGCGAAGGGCTGAAAATTTCCAAATGCCGAGAAAAAGTTATTGAAAAACTTAAAGAACTCGGGCTTTTAGAAAAAGAAGAACCGTACAAGCACAATGTCGCCGTTTGCTACCGCTGCGACACCATTATAGAACCTTTGCCCAGCCTGCAGTGGTTTCTTAAAATGGATAACTTGGCGAAAATGGCAATTGATGAAGTTAAATCGGGAAGAATAAAATTTCATCCGCAAAAATGGGAAGGGGTTTATTTAAACTGGCTGGAAAACGTCAAAGATTGGTGCGTTTCAAGGCAAATTTGGTGGGGGCACAAAGTTCCGATTGAAGGCGAAGAAGATGTTTTAGACACGTGGTTTTCTTCGGCGCTTTGGCCGTTCGCAACGCTCGGCTGGTCCTCCTCCGCTGAAGCTACGGCGGATAAACCTGACTCCAATGATTTCAAAGAATTTTATCCCACCCAAATTTTATCAACCGCCCGCGACATTATCAATTTATGGGTTACAAGAATGATTTTCTCGGGAGTTGAATTTACCGGAAAAAAACCGTTCAGCGACGTAATAATACATGCCACAATTTTAACCAAAGACGGCAAAAGAATGTCTAAGTCGCTCGGCACGGGAATCGACCCTATGACCTTAATTGAAAAATACGGCGCCGATGCCACCCGCTTCGGCTTGATTTGGCAAGCAATGGGCGGGCAAGACATCCATTGGGCGGAAGAACACGTAATGGCTGGGAAAAAGTTCTGTAATAAAATCTGGAACGCAACAAGATTTGTATTAAAACAAATTGCGGATTGCGAATTACGAATTACGGAGCCACAAATTGAAAATCAAAATTTGACCGAGGCCGATAAACAAATATTGGAAAAGTTAAAAAACGCAAAAGAATCCGTTTCTAAGCAAACAGACGCTTTTGAATTCGGCCAAGCGTTGCACGACCTTTATGATTTCTTTTGGCGGGATTTTTGCGATATCTATATTGAAGAAAACAAAAAACAAAACAGCCTGCCTGCCGGTAGGCACGGCGGAAAAGAAATCCTGCTCTATGTTCTCGCTTCTTCAATCAAACTCCTCCACCCCTTTATGCCGTTTATCACCGAAGAAATTTGGCAAAATCTGCCCGTAGAAAATAAAAAAGCGTTAATTATCGAAAGTTGGTAGTAGTAAGACATAAGACATAAGACATAAGAAACGAAAATGGAAATTTTTAGAAATTTAATAGCGTGGCAGAAAACTCATCAACTAGTAATAGAAGTTTATAAACTGGTAAAAACATTCCCTGAAAAAGAAAAATTTATTTTAATTCCGCAAATTTTACGAGCTACAATTTCCATAGCCGCAAATTTGGCCGAAGGAACAAAACGAAGAACCGTAAAAGACAGACGTCACTTTTTTAATATGGCAGAAACCTCCTTGGAAGAAGTGAAATATTATATCATTCTTTCCGCTGATTTAGACTACATTCCTAAAGATAAAGAAAATTATTTATTTGATATTTCTCGCGAAATCGGTCGTCTAATTAATGGATTAATTAATA
This sequence comes from Spirochaetia bacterium, assembly GCA_007279775.1. Taxonomy (GTDB): domain Bacteria; phylum Patescibacteriota; class Minisyncoccia; order UBA6257; family UBA9933; genus QYPD01. The sequence goes on from QYPD01000026.1 coordinate 5,499, forward strand.
AGACATAAGTCTTACTTCTTATGCCTTATTTCTCATTTTTATGTTTTATTCCTTAAACCTTATGTCTTATAT
>QYPD01000044.1 GCA_007279775.1 Spirochaetia bacterium
CACGCTTTTGATTATGATAAAATCGCGCAATCTCAAATTATCGTGCGCAGGGCAAAAAAAGAAGAAAGAATCGTTTCGCTTGATGATAAAAATTATGAGCTTAATAAAAATATTTTGGTAATCGCCGACGCCAAAAATCTTTTGGCAATCGCCGGAATAAAAGGCGGAAAAACCGCCGAAGTGGGAATAAATACAAAACGGATTATCGTTGAGGCGGCGAATTTTGCCGGCGCCAATATTTACAGGGCTTCAAAATCGCTCAAGCTCGCAACCGACGCCTCTTTGATTTTTTCGCATAATATCAGTCCGGTTTTGGCTGAAATCGGTTTAAATAGAGCAAAACAATTACTTGAAGAAATCGCCGGCGCGAAGGCGGGAAAAGCCGTTGACGTGAATTACGCGAAACCGGGCAAAAGAGTAATAAAATTCGACGTTGAAAAATTCAAAAAATTAATAGGCGTTGATTTAAACATTAGAGCTTGCGCAGATTATTTAGACAAACTCGGATTTGAAATAATACAAAATACAAAATACAAAATACAAAATACATTTTTTGTAAATGTTCCGGCTTGGCGGTGCGATGTTTCAATCTTTGAAGATTTGGCGGAAGAAATCGCTAGGCTTTACGGCTACAATAAATTAAAATCGCAGCCGCCGAAAATTCATATTCATCCATCGGGCTTTGAAGATCAGATTATTTTGAAAGATAAAATAAGGAAAATTTTAACCGGTTTTGGATTTGACGAGGTTTTAAATTATTCTTTCATCGGCGAAAATGACTTGAATAGAAATCCCGCCTGGAAAAATAAATTATTGGAACTTGAAAATCCGATTAGCGGCCAAGCAAAATATATGAGGCCTTCTTTAGTGCCCAATCTCGTTAAAAACATAGATTCCAACTTCAGATTTTTCGACGATATTAAAATTTTTGAAATAGGCAAAGTATTTTATCTCTCTAATAAACACAAATATCTCACGAATAACACAAATAGTATTCGTGGAATTCGTAATCAAATTAGTGAAAATTCGCAATTGGGAATTTTAATCGCTTCAAAAAAAGATAAACAAGTGTTTTTCGAGCTTAAAGGCGCGATTGAAAATATGTTTAAGGGCGTCGGGTTGATTGATTATATGATGCCCGAGCCGGCAAAAGGAGATTGTATTAATGATTTTACGGGGAATTTAATTCCGAGCGAGATTCTAAAAATCGAATCAGACGGGAAAACAATCGGCTATCTCGGCAGAGTTGATTATTCCGGCGCCGAGGCCGTTTTGGCGGAAATAAATTTGGACATTTTGCTGGAATTAATTGAAGAAGAACATGAATATCGGCCGTTACCCAAATATCCTTCAATTATGCGAGATGTTTCCGTTTTGGTAAATCCGGCGGTAAAAGTTGGAGAAATGATGAGGCTTATTCAGCAGTCAGATTTGAAATATATTGAAGACGTTGATTTGATAGACGAATACGACTACGCGCGGACCAACGCGGACGATACACGGACCAACACAGAAAAACGTCCGTGTAAGTCCGTGTCAAGTCCGTGCGAGTCCGTGTCTAAGAGGAGTTTGACGTTCAGAATTATTTTTCAAGCTGAAGACCGCACGCTTAAAGAAAAAGAAGCGAGCGACGAAATGGAAAAAATAAAAAAACTTCTCAAGTCAAAATTCGGAGCGGAAATAAGATAAGATAGGTTTAAATAAATATTCCTTCCTCAACCCGCTTCGCTTCGCCCAGCGGCTCCGCTCGCTAGTCCTCGCCGTCCGACTCCGACCGCGGTCGGAGACCATGCTCGGACGGCTGTGGGGTTTCGGAAAGAATATTTATTTTATGTCGTGCGGTAATTGAAAAATCTTACGAAGTTCAACTTCGTAAGACTTCGTAAGATTCGTAAGATTTGGAAAGATAAAGTTATCCACATATCCGCCGCTTGCTTAAAACAAGTGAACTATTATAATTACAGATATAAATTTATGGACAATCTTCACGAGAGAGAGAGAGAGAGAGAGAGTAAACGGCGCGCTTAAACGCCTTTTCATATCATTAACCGCCATAACAGCAGGAATTCTTATTGCCATAACAATAATGGCTTTTACCGGCCCTGGCTCTCTTACTCCCGGCTCAGGAGATCCCGTTTTCTGGCGCGTTAACGGTTCAAATGTTTATTATTCCAGCGGCAATGTCGGTATCGGGACGACGACGCCTGCTGCTAAATTGACTATTGGAGGAACTGCCGGGGTAGATGGAATAAAATTTCCTGACGGCACCACCCAAACAACCGCTGCGACTGGCGGTGTCCCAGCGGGAGTTGTTGTGGCTTCTGCGGCGTCAACTTGCTCGACTGGCTGGCTTGCGGCAAACGGCTCTAATGTTTCAAGAACAACATATTCTACATTGTTTGCCGCTATATCAACTATGTATGGTACAGGCGATGGTTCAACAACATTTACTCTGCCTGATTATAGAGGATATTTTTTGAGAGGATGGGCAAATGGTTCAACTGTTGACCCAGATAGAGCCTCAAGAACAAACAGGGGAGATGGAACTACTGGCGATAATGTTGGAACAAAGCAGATGGATGAGTTTAAGGCGCATACGCATGGATCAGCAGCGGCCACTACGGGCGCTCTACCGCAAGGAGCAGCCGACTGGGTTGCTCCAGCTAAGGGAACTATCACCGGCTCCGCCGGCGGTAACGAAACCCGTCCTGTGAACATTTATGTTTTGTATTGTATTAAGACTTAAGACTACGACTATCACTGAAAGAAATTATACTTTCACGAGTGATAGCCCCCTAAACCCATACTTCCCTATAGGGAAGTGGACGCGCTCATGGTAATAAATTAACGACATCGCAAGTCGTTAATTTTTTAATTTTCCGACCTGAATTTTTCTATCGATCGGAAACTCACTTTGTCTTGGTCGAATTTAAGTTTGACGCTGCCCACGGGGCCGTTTCTGTGCTTGGCGATGATTATTTCCGCCGTGTTTTGCTCTTCGGGCGCAAGGTCTAATTTTTCTTTGTCTTTTCTGAAAATAAACATAACCACGTCGGCATCTTGTTCAATTGAACCGCTTTCCCGAAGGTCTGACAAGCGCGGAATTTTTATGTCTCTTTGTTCAACCGCCCGCGAAAGCTGGGCAGCCGCCAAAACAGGTACTTCAAGTTCACGCGCCAAGGCTTTTAATCCTCGGCTTACCTCGGTCATGGCTTGCACCATATTTTCGGTGTGGCTTCTCGGCTGGATTAATTGAAGATAATCGACAACCAGCAATCCTAAGCCGTGTTCCACTTGGAGCCGGCGCGCCATTGAACGAAGTTGGATGATATTCGCCGAAGGACTGTCATCAATATAAATCGGCGCCTGCGCCAAACGGTCTAAGGCCGCCTGGATCATTTCAAATTCAATTTCATCTTTGATTCTCCCGCTTCTCAATTCCCAAAGAGTTACTTGGGCTTCGGCAGCGATAATTCTGTCCACAATCTGGTCGCGCGACATTTCAAGCGAGAAAATCCCGACCGGAATTTTGGTTTTAACGGCGGCGTTTCTGGCAATGTCCAAGCAAAGCGCGGTTTTACCCAAAGATGGCCGAGCGCCCAAGACTATAAGGTCTGAACGTTGCAGACCGGAAAGATAAAAATCAAGCTCGTCAAAGCCGGTAGTTAACCCGCGCAACCCTTTTTCTCCTTGATGGAGTTTTTCTATTCTTTCATACGCCGCTTTAAGCTCGTCTTTTATCGGAATGAAATTTTGTGGACGTGATTGTTGGCTGATGGAAAAAATTCTTTGCTCAATGTCGTCCAATAAATCTTCCGGGTCTCCGGAAGTATCAAAAACTTTATCGGTTATTTCGGAAGACGCGCTGATAAGTTCGCGGAGCACTTTTTTTTGGCGGATGATTTTGGCGTAATAAGCTATGTGGCTGGCGGTTGGAACGGAATTGATAATTTCGGTGAGATAGCTTGAGCCACCGACTGCGTTCAATTCATTATTGTCTTTAAGTTTTTTATTGACGCTCAAAACGTCTATAGGCTCTCCTTTCTCAAAGAGTTCAAAAATCGCGTCAAAGATTTTGGCGTGGGCCGGCTGGTAAAAATCGGAAGGTTTTATTAAATCGGCCACTTTGATGATGGCTTCTTTGTCTAACATTAACGCTCCTAAAACCGAGCGTTCGGCTTCTACGTCTTGCGGCGGCAATTTGATGTCCATCAAATTAGTAATGAGTATTGAGTATTGAGAAATGACCTTTTATAAAAATTCATAACTCACCACTCAAAACTCATGGCTTTTTCAGGATTTTAGATCCTGAAATTGTGTCTTCTATAAGGTATCCTAACTTTTCTATTTGTTTCCGCAAGGCGTCTGACTGGATAAACTGTTTATTATTCCTTAACAATTCCCGCTTTTGGGCCAAATCCTTTATTTTTTGCGGTACTTCGACTGTTTTTTCGGGTTTTGCGTCTTTTAATCCCAGCCCTAAAACCTTGTCAAAACTGATTAACAACCTTCTTTTTTCTCCGCCCGATAAATTTTTTTCTTTAATTATCTTCCACATAATTGAGAGCGTTTTGGGAGTGTTTAAATCGTCGTTTATGGCGGTTAAAAATATTTTTTCATATTTTATTAGCGCTGATTTATGCTGATTTTGGTTGATTGATGCGGATTTGTCGGACGTGCGGAAAAATTCATAAAGATTATTAAGCGCATTTTGCGCGGCTTTAAGCGATTGCCAGGTGAAATTCAATTTTTTTCTATAGTGCGTTCCAAGAAGCAGATATCGGAAGGCTAAAAGATTAAAACCTCTTTTTTCCAGGTCGCGAAGCGTAAAAATATTGCCGAGCGATTTTGACATTTTTTCGCCGTCAACCAATAAGTGCTCGCCGTGAATCCAGAACCGGCTGAATTTTTTTCCGGTGGCGGCTTCGGATTGAGCGATTTCGTTTTCATGGTGTGGGAATATCAAGTCCACCCCGCCGGCGTGGATGTCGAAAGTCTTTCCGAGATATTTCATACTCATCGCCGAACATTCAATATGCCAGCCCGGCCTGCCCGCGCCCCACGGCGAAGACCATGAGGGTTCGTTTGACTTTGCCGATTTCCATAAAACAAAATCTTGGGCGTTGTCCTTTTTATATTCATCGCTGTCTATTCTAC
>QYPD01000035.1 GCA_007279775.1 Spirochaetia bacterium
TGCTAGAATCGTATTTGCGGAAAAAAGTTGATTTGTTGCGAGTTTTAAAGCTTGTGGCCATCCACGACCTCGGAGAATTTTTTAAAGGAGATGTGCCGGCTTTTAAGAAAAAACAAAGAGATTCTCAAATAGAAGAAAAAGCCGTAAGAAACATTTCAAAATTATTAGCGCCGAAGATAAAAAAGGAGCTTATCTCTTTATGGATTGAGTACGAAGCTAAGAAAACGCCAGAAGCAATTTTTGTTAAAATGCTTGATGTTTTAGATGTTCTTAATCAACATTTAATCGCCAATATTTCTACTTGGTCGCCGATTGAAATGGAATTTAATTTGGATAGGCAACAGGAAAAATTTTTCATTAAAGAACCGGAAATTTTAGATATTTATAATGAAATAAATAAAGCCCTTGTTTTAAAGGTTGGTTGTTATCAAAAAAATCGAAAAAGGAATAGAATTAAATAAATGCTTATATTTCAAAACGAAAAAATTTGGCGGATACTGACTAATATTTGGACGGTTGTTTTTGTGGCATTTATAATTTTTGACTTTTTCCAATTTAACAAATTTGAATATTTAACAGCGCCTTTCAGCTTTATCTACATTGGCATTTTGGGGCTTTTCGTCGGTACCAAGGAATTTGACCGTTGGTATGAAATGCATGAAGGCCGGCACCCGGGAGAAATATTTATAATTCTTTGGACAATTGTCATTTTCAGCCTTTTGGCGCTTTCCTTTTTCTTGGACGGCGGCTACAGAGTTTCCTCCGAAGCGATTGCGGATTATATTATGGTACTTTCCGTTTTCGCTTTGACCCAGAAATCAAAAAGGCTTTACGAAAAGAAAAAGAAAAAAAGTGTAAATTAACCTAATTATTCTAATTAGCCTAATTAATCTAAAAATTGGTCATTTAATAATTGGGATTTCATTAGAATAATTAGAGCAATTAGGCTAATTAGAAATTCTATTTTTATGTTAGGATTTTTCGATTCCGGTCTTGGCGGGCTGACGATTTTAAAAGAAGTGATTCGGCTGATGCCCGATTATTCTTATATTTATCTTGGCGATAATGCCCGGACTCCTTATGGTTCGCACAGTCAAGACATTATTTATAAATTTACCAGCCAGGGAGTGGCGCGGCTTTTTGATGAAGGCGCCAAATTGGTTGTTTTGGTTTGCAATACGTCTTCAGCCGCGGCGTTAAGGCGGCTTCAAATGGAATTTTTACCGGAACATTACCCTGACAAAAAAGTTTTGGGCGTAATTATTCCGACCGCCGAGGAAACGGTAAAAATGACCAACTCCAAAGAGATAGGAATTTTGGCGACAGAGGCGACAGTCCATTCGTTCGTTTATCCGAGAGAAATAACCAAACTGGACGGCGAAATAAAAGTTCATCAGCAAGCCTGCCCGCTTTTGGTGCCGATAATAGAGGCCGGAGAATTGGAATGGGAAGGATTGGACTTGATTGTTAAAAAATACGTCGGCCAGCTTTTTGAGAGAAGCAGTGCGATAGATGTTTTGATTCTTGGCTGCACGCACTATGAATTGATAAGTGATGTTATAAAAAAACACGTTCCTGATTCGGTAAAAATTTTTAATCAGGCGAGAGTTATTGCGGAAAAATTGGAAAATTATTTGGAATGTCACCCTGAAATTTCAGAGCAATTGGGAAAAGACGGCAAAAGGGATTTTTTGAGCACGGAGGATTCTTGGCGGGTAAAAGATTTATTCAGAAAGTTTTACGGCGAAAAAATAAATCCGCGAAAAGTAAGTTTATAATTGAAGTTGTTTTATTTTGGCGAATATATTAAAGTTTAATCAATCGGGGTGTAGCTTGCCTGCGGACAAGGGCAGTACCCGTCTTCGTCCCGCTACGCGGGACTACGACGAGGCAAGGCGTGCGCTTTGGGGTTAAGAATTTAGTCGGGGTGTCGTATATTGGTAGTACGCACGCTTCGGGTGCGTGTAGGCCGAGTTCGATTCTCGGCACCCCGACCAAATTCTCAACCGGAATTTTCTGGAGAAAATTCAGTGGAATTTCGTAAAACGAAATTGTAAAGACAGGGTTTGATTCCCTGCAGCCCGACAAAGTATTAAATATTATGTGCGGAATAATCGGATACATCGGCAATAAAAAAGCTGCCCCTTTACTTTTGGGCGGTTTGAGACGTTTGGAATATCGCGGCTATGATTCCGCCGGTATCGCGGTGGTTGAAAAACGCGGTGAGGCGAAAGTTTTTAAATCGGTTGGTAAAATAGATTTTTTATGCGGAGTTATCGGCGAGAATTTGCCCGAGGGGAATAGGGGAATAGCCCATACTCGCTGGGCGACTCATGGCGGAGTAACCGTGGCAAATGCCCATCCTCATTTTGATTGCGAGGAAAATATTTTTTTAGTCCACAACGGTATAATAGAAAATTATCGCGAGCTCAAAGAAAATTTATTGAAAGAGGGACATAAATTCCGTTCTGAAACCGACACCGAAATTTTAGTCCATTTGATAGAAAAATTTTTCAACGGCGATTTGGAACACGCCGTCATTAAAGCGCTCAAAGAAATAAGAGGCACTTACGGAATCATTGTTTTAGACAAAAGAAATCCGGATAAATTGGTGGTCGCTAGAAATTCTTCGCCAATTATAATCGGCGTTGGCGATAATGAATTTATTGTCGCCTCCGACGCCTCGGCGATTTTGGAGCATACAAAAGAAATCGTCTATCTTAATGACGGCGAAATGGCGGTTATTTCTCCTTCGGGAATTGAATTTACGAATTTATCGCGGGAAAAATTGGCAAAAAAGACAGAAACGCTTGAATGGAATATTGAAGAAGCGCAAAGGGGCGGCTATCCGCACTTTATGCTTAAAGAAATAATGGAACAGCCGGAATATCTGAAAAACTCCATCGCCGGCCGCTTGATTAAAGAAGAAGGATTGGCTAAATTGGGCGGGCTTGAAAGTGTTGAAAATGGATTAGACGAAATAGAAAAATTAATTATCGTCGGTTGCGGCACGGCGTATCTTTCCGGCGCGGTCGGCGAATATATGATAGAAGAATATGCCGGTTTGCCGGCTGAAGTTGAATTAGCTTCCGAGTTTCGTTATCGCAAGCCGATTTTAGGCAAAAAAACAGCCGCGCTTTTCATTTCGCAATCCGGGGAAACTGCAGATACTCTTGCCGCACTCCAAGAGGTAAAAAGAAAAGGTATTTTGACTTTGGGCATCGTTAACGCGGTCGGTTCAACAATCAGCCGCGAAACCGAAGCCGGAGTTTATAATCACATCGGACCGGAAATAGGCGTTGCTTCAACAAAAGCGTTCACCTCTCAGCTTATAATTCTTTCGCTTTTAACTTTGTTTTTCGGCAGGCAAAGGCAAATGTCTTTAGTGATGGGAAAGCGTATTGCCGAAGAAATAAGCAAAATTCCGGAATTGGTAAGACAGGTTTTGGATAAAACGGATTCAATAAAAAATTTAGCGGAAAAATATTACAAGTACTCGAATTTTCTATACGTCGGCAGAAAATACAACTATCCTGTAGCTTTGGAAGGAGCGTTAAAACTTAAAGAGATTTCCTACATTCACGCCGAGGGCTACGGCGCCGGGGAAATGAAACACGGGCCGATAGCTTTGATAGACAAAAATTTTCCGACTTTCGGAATCGCACCGTCAGACAGCGTTTACGAAAAAATGATTTCCAATTTGGAAGAGATAAAAGCGCGGGGCGGCCCGATTTTGGCAGTAGCGACCGAAGGCAACGAAAAAATAAAAAAAATAATTGAAGACGTAATTTATATTCCTAAAACGTTGGAAATGCTCACGCCGATTTTGTCGGTTATTCCGCTTCAGCTTTTCGCTTATTACTGCGCCGTTTTGAGGGGCTTGGACGTAGATAAGCCGCGAAATCTTGCCAAATCTGTGACCGTAGAGTAAATTAAATAAACTGGGTCTATGGTATAGCCCCGATTTATTCCAAATTTTCAATTTGGTTAATAAATCGCGGGTCCACGATGCGATAATAAAATTAAAAATTTTAATCGCATCGGGATGGTAGCACGCCACATTCGTTCCGATTTGATAAAAATTTAAAATGTTTTATGTTTATATTTTAATATCAGAGAAGAATAATTCTTATTATGTTGGAAGTTGTAAAAATATTGGAAAAAGATTAAGTCAACATAATAATGGTATGGTGAAATCTACAAAAAGATTTTTGCCCTGGACCTTGATTTTTAGCGAAGAGTTCGAAAATTTAAATGATGCTAGAAAAAGAGAAGCCCAAATTAAAAAGTGGAAAAGAAGGAGTGCCATCGAAAAATTAGTCAAAACATTTTAAAATTTTAAAACAAATCGTGAATCCTCGATAATTTTGGTGGGCCTGTAGTTAAGTGGTATAACGCCGCATTCGCATTGCGGAAGCGGGGGTTCGATTCCCCCTAGGTCCACATTGGCCCACCAAAGTTATCGGGACATTGCCGAGACGGCGGTTCGATTCCGCCTAGGTCCACCTAATGAAATACTAAAATTCTTATTGTGTTAATAATTCAACGCGTCTTTGTCGAGAATTTGTTGTATAATGAAATTGTCGAGTAATAATTAAATTATTAAAAATATGAAAAAAATCGCTTTCAGTTTATTAATTATCGGCTTGGCTTTGCCGATGCTTTCTTTGGCGCAGGATATGAATGTTTATAAATCCGCCGCCGGGCAGGTTGCCCCGACAACAAACGTTCAGATAAAAGCTGAGTTGCAGGAAAAAGAAAAATCAACGCAATCTTCGGATGTTTATAAATTGATTTCTCCTATGATGCCGACCATAGCGCCGATAGCGCCGATGATAAATAAAATAATCGCTCCCGAGTCAGCTTCCGGCGGAGGTTCGTCGGCATCCGGCGCTTCAACAAGGATTAATCCGGCGACGCCTTCAATAATGCCCGTTCCCAATGCGGCGCTTCCGGCATGCTACATAGGCGATGATTTAATGAAACAATATGATACGCTAATTTCCGAACTTCAAGATACTCAAAAGAAAAATGATTTGGAAAGGGGAAATTTGGTAACTCAGAAAATCATTGAATTGAAAAAAGAAATCAGCGCGAGCAAGACGAATTGCGGCGGCGGTTCGGCAACTTCTGTGACAAAGCCCCAGTCTTCAATCGCGCCGGAAGTAAAAAAGGGAGTAATATCTTCAGGCACCGTGGAAATGAGCAAATGTGAAGAGGTTAAGCGCTGGGAAGAAAAAATCGCTTATTATACGAAAATAAACGATTTGGCGGATTCCGATTTGAAAAACCAAACCAATCTTTCAAGAGATGAAATAAAAAATATTTTGGTAAGCTTGACGGAAGGTCTACAAAAAATTAGGGAGCAATGCAACAACGTTCAGACAACCGCTACCGGCACCGCCGCGTCCGTGCAAGCCGCCAGCGAACCGATTAAACCCGTGGGAGTTCAGTCTGTCCAGGAAATACAAAGCTATTATAAAGCTAAGATTGAAACCATAACTAACACCCAGAACGCTTCAGAACAAGTGCAACAACTCAAGGCGTTAAAAAACGACAAAGACCAATTAGTCGGCGAGTTAATCAAAAATAATAAGGAAATCCAAGCAAGCGACCTTAACGCGGTGGCGAAAGAAATAAAAATCAATAAAAATGAAATTATGGTTGACGACGTGTCGGTGAAAATGACCGGAAGTAGAATATTGCTCAATGTCGGAAACAGTTCAATAAGCGTTGTTTCGACGGGCAACAAAGTTATTATCAAAGACAAAAATTTTGAAGTTTCCGCGGACGGCGTTTCTATTTCAGATAATTCTTTAAAAATAGGAGGCGTGGAAGTTAAGCTTGTCGCCAGCGATGTAGCAGAAAAACTCAATGTCGCGCCTAATGCTGTTGAATTGACGACGGAAAATTCCCAGCCAGTTTATAAAATGAAAGTCGCCGAACAAAGGAAATTATTCGGGTTTATTAAGATGGACGTTCAGAATACACAAACCGCCGACGCCAATAACGGTAATCTTTTGAGCGAGAGCAAACCTTGGTATTATTTCCTGACAACGAAATAATCTGCGCATAAAAAAACACGCCTAATGGCGTGTTTTTTAGTATATGCTTACCAGCTTCTTTCTCTTCGGCCTCCTCCACCACCAAAACCTCTGTCGCGTCCGCCATCACGGCCTCCGCGGTCAAA
>QYPD01000006.1 GCA_007279775.1 Spirochaetia bacterium
ACCTATATTACATTTAACGATAAATATAAAGCGTTTGAATTTGAAAAATATTTAAAATCGGGTTCTGGCAGGGCGTTTATAAATAAACATCTGTTGTAGGCTAATCCTCTCACCCGCCAATAAAAACAGCTTGCGGTAAAGCGAGCTGTTTTTGTTTCCTAATAATTGCCTTCTCTAAAAACCGGCTTCAATTACCACCCAGAGCTTCCTGTCGGAAACTTACACGCATCATCAACCACTTTTTGCAAGCCCTTATCATTTCCAAACATTTGATTAAAGGTATCCATATTCAAAGTTCCCTTCGGAAAATAGCAATTGAGGTCTGTAACATTGTTTATTTTTCTCTGAAAATGACATTTTTCGTTTTCCACTCCCAAAATTGTTATTTCAATGGCTGTTTTATCATCCGACCCTGTCATTTTAGTAGTTACGGGCAAACATTCGTTCATTCTGTTCGTAAAACACCCGGGATCTTTCGCCGTACCGCAATCAACCATCGTTTTGTCAGCTACCGGCGCCTGCGCCGCAGTTGATGGCGAGACCGCTGCTGGCTGGCTGGCTCCAGTTTTTTCTTGCGTGCCCTTGTTACTCAAAAAGAAAAATAGTCCGCCTCCAATAACAGCTAAAACCAAAACAATAATAATGATGTATAAACCTTTGTTGTTTGTCATATTTTTTTGTATAAATTCAATTTTATTATCGACCTTTAATTATAAACTGCCAGTTATCCCTGGATTGCGACAATATTCAAAGCGGAGGGTACAGGATTTGAACCTGTGATGCCTTACGGCATATTCGCTTTCCAAGCGAACGCACTAGACCACTATGCGAACCCTCCAAATTTATTTTCCTTTCATTTCCTCTTTTTCTAAAACTTCCGAATAAGTTTTAACACGATTTCTCCCTTCTTCTTTCGCCGCATACATTGCCCGGTCTCCGCGGTTTATCAATTCATCAAAATTAGTTTCTTCCTCAAACGCGCTAACACCGATGCTCAATGAAACATCCGTTCCTTCTTCTATCTTTTTCCTTAATTCTTCGGCTTTTTCAACTGCTTCTTTTTCGTCCGCACCCAATAAACTTATCACCATTTCTTCTCCTCCCCAACGACAAACTGTATCGCTTTCGCGCACATTTTCTTCAAGTATTTTCGCCACCTTTTTTAAAACCGCGTCGCCGGCGTCATGGCCAAATTTATCATTAATTTTTTTAAAATGGTCTATATCGCAAAATAAATAACTGACATTATGAAAACCCTCTTCTCTTTTTTCAGATTCAGGATTAGTGATTGCCGAAAGATTATCTTCCGCTTCTTCAGCAAAATATTTCCGGGTTTTTAAACCGGTTAAACTATCATGGATCAAATCCTCTTTTAACTTCACGTTCTCTATTTTCAAGCCCGCGTTTTCAGCTTCAAGCGTTTCAACTCTTTGCCTCAACGTTTCAGCTTCGCTGATTTCATTTTTTTCTACTCTTTCAAGTGATTCCATAAATAAAAATATTAAATCTTATTTTATATTACCACCTTCCGCTTGCGCCGCCGCCGCCCGAACTTCCGCCGCCAAAACCTCCAAAACCGCCAAATCCTCCCCCGCCGGAACGGCCCCCAAATCCTCCTCCGCCAATCCACCATGGCGGAACCTTGCCTTGCGATTTGCTTTTAGAATAAGTTCTTGAAGCGATAAAGTCAAAAAGTAAGCCAAACGGCACTAAAATCACTAAACTTATTATTCCAATATACAAAAAGCCTTTTATAAAACCGATTATTATTCCGGCGACTCCTCCCAAAGCACCGCCCAACCACCATGATTTTGAACGCCCTAAAATGCTGCCCAGCCAAACAAAAATGAAAATAACAAATGCCACTACGTTGAAATAATTTACATTTGCTTTGGGCGCAGGTTTATCTTCGGGAATGACTTCTCCGCCGATTACCGCAATAATTTTATCCGCCGCCGCGTTTAACCCGCCGTAAAAATCGTTATTGCGGAAAGCCGGCACCATTTGGTTATTTATAATCCATGAGCTTTGCGCGTCGGTTAAAACGCCTTCAAGCCCGTAACCGGTCTCAATTTTCATTTGTCTGTCTTCCACGGCTACCAAAATCAGCGCCCCGTTATCTTTGTCTTGTTTCCCAATTTTCCAATCTTCAAAAAGTTGAACGCTAAAATTTTCAATCGTGTCGCCGTCTAAACCTTTAATAATCGCTATTGAAATTTCGTTGCCTGTGCTTTTTTCAAAACCCGAAAGTTTTTGTTCCAATTGCTGTTTTTGTTCAGTATTTAAAATTCCGGCGAAATCGTTCACAAATCCGCCCGGCGCGCCGGGATTAACATAAGCAAAAACAGCAACCGGCAAAACCGTTGCTAAAACCAAAAAATTAAAAATTAAAGACTTTTTAAACATTTTGTTTATTAACAAAACCAATCCCTTGCAAATAGCATCGGTCTTGTTTGAGAAAACCGTCTCGCAGGTCGAGCGGCCATGGTCCCAGCACTTAACGAATTTAAGTGCTGGGGAGCGAGACCGAGAGCCCTGCCTGCCGGCAGGCAGGGAGCGCAAATTTCACGGTGGGAAATTTGATAGCGTGTTTTCGAGAATAAGACCGATGCTATAAAAAACTAAAATTCCACAACCGGGGCGTTCTCCGCTCCCGGAGCGGATTCAAAATAAACCTTTTCGGAAAATCCGAACATTGACGCGACAACGCTGCTCGGGAAACGTTTGGTCATAAGATTGAAATTCCTAACCATATCGTTGAACCTTTTTCTTTCAACACTTACTCTGTTTTCCGTGCCTTCCAATTGCGCCATCAAAGTTTGGACGTTTTCCGCAGATTTAAGCTCGGGGTAATTTTCCATTACCGCCAAAAGCCGGCCAAAAGCGCTTTCAACTTGGCTTGCCGCCATTGCCTTGTCATTAACTGTTATTGCGCCGGCATAGCGCGTGCGTGCGTCGGAAATCGCGCCAAAAACCGTCTGTTCCTGACTCATTACTCCTTTTACGGAATTAACAAGGTTTGGAATAAGGTCTACCCGCCTTTGATATTGCGTTTCAACCTGCGCCCATTGATTATCGACGTTTTCATTCGTCGTAACCAAATTGTTATAGGTAAGCCAGCCGTATCCTAAAATCAAAACTATAACTACAGCAACTCCGATTAATATTTTTTTAGTCATTTTGTTTAATTATTAAATTTAAAATCCGACCTTTTGATAATTTCGCGTAAATAATAGCATAATTTCCCTCGCAAATCAAAAACTCCGCGATAAACCGCGGAGCTTTTATTCGAGATTATTTGCGATAAAATTCGTGATTGATTAGAGATTAGTATTCATCACCACCCATCATTCCGCCATGCCCATGTTCCTGTTTTTCTTTTTTCTCCGGCAAATCGGTGATCGCGGCGCCAACTGTAAGATAATTCGCGGCAACCGAAACGGCATTAATGAAGGCTGTTTTAACAACCTTAAGCGGGTCTATAATTCCAGCTTCTTTAAGATTCACCCCGTTTTGATTAGTTAATGCGTCGAAACCCAGCCAGACGTTTTCTTCACCTGTTCCTTTTTTATTTTCCAATTCTTTAATAACGGCATTCGGCGATTCGCCGCTGTTTAAAACAATCGCGGAAAACGGCGCTTGAAGCGCGCGCTTTAAAATCTGCGCGGCGGCAATTGAAGTTGACGTTTCATTTTTCTCAAAATTTTTCCTAACCAAATAAACATTGAATAAGGCCACTCCTCCTCCGGGCACGATTCCCTCTTCCATCGCCGCTCTGGTGGCGGCAACCGCGTCTTCAACTCTTTGCTTTAATTCTTTTTGTGCCGATTCGGAAGGCGCGCCAACCTTAATGACCGCGACTCCGCCAGACAATTTTCCAAGCCGTTCCTGAAGCTTGTCTTTGTCAAAATCGGAATCCGCTTTTTTTATCTGCGCCTTTAATTGGTTGACTCTGTCTTCTATTTTTTCTTTATCGCCTTTTCCGCCGACAATCGTGGTATTATCTTTGTTTGAAACAACCCTGTGAGCGTGGCCCAAATCGGCAATTTCAACATTTTCAAGTTTTTTACCCAATTCGTCGGAAACCAAATTCGCGCCGGTAACAACCGCAATATCTTCAAGCATCTCTTTTTTCCTGTCTCCGAAACCCGGAGCCTTAACCGCCAAAACACTGAAAATTCCGCGGAGCTTGTTCAATATCAAAGTCGTAAGCGCTTCACCCTCAACCTCTTCGGCAATTATCACCAATTCTTTTTTGCCCGACTGGATTAATTTTTCCAACAGCGGCAAAAGTTCGTTTATCGCCGAAATCTTTTTATCTGTTACCAAAACATACGGGTCTTCCAAGACCGCTTCCATTCGTTGAGCGTCGGTCATCATATAGGGCGAAGTGTAGCCGCGGTCAAACTGCAAACCTTCAACAATTTCATACGAATTGCCAATTGTGTTTGAATCGTCAATAGTAACCACGCCGTCTTTTTTCACTTTTTCCATTACCTCGGCGATTAATCCGCCCATCTCGGCGTCTTTCACCGAAAGCGTAGCGACTTCTTTAATTTTCTTATTGTCATTTATCGACTCTTTTTGATCTTCAAGAGATTTAACCACGGCAACGCTTGTTTTTTTGAGCTCTTCGGCGAGTTGAATAACATTGAAACCTTTTTCGCGAATCAAACGTTCGCCTTCGTCTATCATTGCATGCGCTAAAACAACCGCAGTGGTTGTGCCGTCGCCGACATTATCGTTTGTTTTTTCGGCCGCCTGCTTGATGAAATCGGCGCCAAGATTTTCATATTTGTTTTCAAGCTCTATTTCTTTGGCAACGGTTACGCCGTCCAAAGTCACCTGCGGCGCACCATAGCCTTTTTCTATTACAACCGCTCTGCCGCGCGGGCCCAAAGTCATCCGAACCGCTTCGGCCAACTTATCTATTCCTTTTTTAAGCGCGTTTCGCGCTTCTTCGTTAAATAAAATTTGTTTCGCCATTTTTATCCAAGAGCGAAGCGATTGGCTATAAAAATGAGCGTCTCGCCGAAGCTTTCAGCGTAGGCGGAAGCCATATCACTTACTCAATTAATTATTCTACAATTGCCAAAATGTCGTCTTCGTCTCCGACCAAATATTTTTTGCCTTCAATTTCTATTTCGTCTGGGCCATATTTTTTAAACAGCACGACATCGCCGACTTTCACCGACATCGCTATTCTTTCGCCCTTGTCGTTAAATTTGCCCGGGCCGACGGCCAAAATTTTGCCTTTTACCGGCTTTTCTTTTTCCGCCGTTTCCGGCAAGACAATGCCGGATTTTGTTGTTTTTTCTTCCTCCAAGGGCTCAAGGAAAATATGATTTGAAAGAGGCTTTATATTCATATGTTTCGCTTAATGCAATCCCAAACTACGAATTCATCCGAATCTACGAAAGTATCCGAAAACGTTTTTTGTATGCTTTTGGATTTGTTCGGATTATTCGAATGCGCAATTTTCGGATTGCCTATTTGACCTTTAATCTCATCATTGTATAAGTAAACCAAATTTTGTCAAGAAAAAAGGGCGTTCCGCGCGAAACAAATCGCAGAACACCCTCGGACTATCGTTTTGAAGCAGCTTCAACCGCTTCTTCAATCTCTTCAAGCCGAACCGGCTTGAAAAAGATTCTATCCGCGCCAGCAGCTTTACCGACACTCTTCACTTCTTCCCTTTCATCGCCAGATATAAGCACGACAAAGGTTTTTGGCGAAGACCGTTTTATTTCCCGTACCACTTCCTCGCCAAGCATACCGCCGGGCATCGTGCGGTCCGTGAATACAACGTCAAAGCCGCCGCTATGCTTGAAAACATCCAAGCCATTAATGCCATTCGCCGCGGTGGTCACGTCGCCAAGACTCGACAGAATCTCGGCGAACATAACACGAATAGACTGCTCATCATCAATCACTAATATTCTCACTTTTCAATCCCTCTCTTTCAATTTTTTTATTTTAGAATTGCTGAATTTATAATAAACTATTATTTAACTTTTGTCAACCCCGTTAGAAGCTATTAATCTATATTATTTCTACTAATAAGATTTGGCTATTTTCATCTAGAATGAATAAAATTTAAAAAATTTTTATGGCTAAAGCTTCTAATGGGGTCAAGAAAATTTGTGTAAAAAAAAGAGGCCTTGCGAGTGAGTAAACACATTTACTCGCAAGGCGCTCAATCTAATGATGCCATCGCAGTTACCTGCAAGGCGTTATAAGGTGCAATCCAGCGATTGATTGTGTCAACCACTGTTTCGGATTCGGTTAACTCTGTATGGTCCACCCCCTCTAAAACAATCATGCCTGCAACTTTTCGCTTAATCTCAAGTGCAGACGAGAGATCAACCACACCGTCGGTCAGACCATTAGAAAACCAGCTTTCTGATCCCTTTTTGTAACCGGCGACTACGTATAGAGGGGTTTCGATTTTATCGTCTCCCGGCTCGTAGACAAACCAAGGACAACCCCAGACTCCACCACTCGGGGAACCGATGGTTACTACCGCAGTAACCATATCCGGATACTCAACTGCAAGTTTCCGAACAATATTCCCTCCCCAGGAATATCCCACTAAGACTACCTTCGTAGTTATCCCTTTTTCCGTAATTTGCCGCATTACATCCGCAGCCCCAGAAGAAAGAGGATAGCTACGTTTCGCAATCACCGTCACGGAACCAGGGATATTCTCCCTCAGATATTCCATACGGTCCTCGGTATTCCCGTATCCTCCAACGAGGACAACGGTAGCCCGATCCGCCGCTTGCGCCACAGTGGCAACAAAAAGCAGCAACACAACAACAATAATCTTTCTCATCGTCCTCATCTCCTTTCCTTATGAAATTGTTAATAGTACTTTTCTACTTAAACTGTTTATAGTATACCAGTTTTAGACAAAAAGTCAAGCCTGATAAAACGCCCGTTTTACGGCAATAAATGGCTTAAAATCCTGGAAAACCAGTTATTTTTTGAAATAGACCAGCCGCCCGATTCAAAAGATTGCTCGACGCCCAAAAGCAACAAACCCGCGGCAACCGCGAATTCCGGGTCTTCAACCTCTTTAACGGTTTCATCGTTTGGAAATTCAATTCCTTCAACCTCAACATTACCGGCCTGAACGGGCAGTTTAAGTTCTTTTTTCGCCAACGCCAAAACACCGGACATCTTCCCTCCTCCGCCCACTATCACCGCGCCGCTCGGAAGATCACCCGTTTTATTAATCAATTTTAAATCGGCGTTAACGAGCTCGAAAATTTCGTTAAGCCGGATTTCAATGATTTCGGAAATAAACCGCTTATTCACCGTTGAGTTCAAACTTTCGTCCAATCCATGAAGGTCTATTTTTTCCTTACCTGAAATTTCTTTGGAATCGGCGGCGCCGAAAAAAATTTTTATTTTTTCCGCGATTTTCACCGAACAGCGCAAACCAATAGCCAAATCATTGGTGATATGAGAAGCGCCTATTGGGAAAGTGGCCGTTGAAACAAGTTTGCCTTCTTGGTAAACCGCAAGATTCGTTGTGCCGAAGCCGATATCTATTAACGCCACGCCAAGCTCTTTTTGATTTTTATTTAAAACCGAACGCGCCGAAGCCAAGGGATTATAAATTATGCCGCCGATTTTTCCGCCCGATGCCTCAAGCGCTTTCACCAAATTATTAAGCGTCGGTTTAAAACAATCTATAATCAAACTATTTATTTCCAGCCGGTTACCCACCATTCCCAACGGGTCAATGATGTCGCCGATGCCGTCGACTATGAATTCCTTGGTTATTGTGTGAACTATCATCCTGTTCGGCCCGAGGTTTATCGCCTGCGAAGCTTTTATGGCGCGCTCAACGTCTTCGGCGCAAATTTCGCTGTCAGCCCGGGAAACCGCCACTATCCCTCGGGAATTTTGAATTCGAATATTGCCGCCTCCGATGTTAACAAAAATATTTTTGGAAGCGGATTTATCAACCTGTTTTATCCCGTCTATAACCGGCTTTAAAGCCTGAACAAGCTCTTCAATGTTTATAATTTCCCCTTTTCTGATTCCCGCCGAAGGAGATTTAAAAACCGCCGCTAACGACAATTTGCCGCCTTTCTCCGCTTTGGCGACCAAAACTTTTATTTGCGAAGTTCCTATGTCTAAAGCTGTTATGTACATTTTGCTAAAATTCCAATTTACAAATTTCAAATCACAAACAATACTCAATTTCCAAATTTAAATATTCAAACACGTTTTTGGAATTTTATTGATTTGAATTTTGAATTTGTTTGTAATTTGGTGCTTGTGGTTTGGTGCTTTATTAAAATAACTTAGAAATTACCCAATTCTCCATCCTTTCCATCTTTATTATATCATTTTTCTTTTTATGGTCATAACCGAAAAGGTGGAGAAGTCCGTGAACAAGTAAGTATTTAGTATCTTGTATTTTGTAT
>QYPD01000024.1 GCA_007279775.1 Spirochaetia bacterium
CAAAAATGCCGATTACATTTTAGAAGAAATCAAGAAAGAAAAAATTTCTCCTTTGGTTATAAAAGACAAAAAGAAAGGAAGCGACTATTCAACTATTTTGCTCAATTCTTCGGGCGAGCGGACGGTTTTGGTTTATTACGGCGCTTCAAGCGGGTTAAATGTTTCGGAAGTTCCTTTTGATAAAATAAAAAGTAAATGGGCTTATATAGCTCCGGGAGACATTTCTTTCCAAACGATAGAAAAGATTTTTAGCCATTTTTCTAAAAATAAAACTTTTATCGCTTTTAATCCGTCTAAAAGATTTATCGGTTTCGGATTGAAAAAATTAAAACCTCTTTTGGACCAAACCGAAGTTTTGATTTTGAATTTGGAAGAAGGGGCGGCTTTAACGGGAATAAATTACAAAAAAGAAAAAGAAATTTTTGAAAAGCTTGATAGGGCGGAAAAAGGAATTGCGGTAATGACAAATGGGCCGAAAGGAGTTGTTGTTTCAGGCGGTAAAAATATTTACCGCGCAGGAGTTTTTCCTGGAAAAATCGTTGACAGACTTGGCGCCGGAGACGCTTTTGGAAGCGGATTCGTGACGGGGCTAATTCAATACAAAATACAAAATACAATATACAATATACAAGATACAATTAAGTATGCAATTAGGCTCGGTTCGGCGAACGCCACTTCGGTTGTGGGAAAAATCGGGGCGAAAGAAGGGATTTTAACTAAAAAAGAATTTAATGATAAAAAATGGGACAAGTTAAAAATTTTATGCCATACGAAAAAATAGCTAAAATTCTTCGCGCAGATAAAGACAATATCCGTTTGTTGGAAGAGCGTCTCGGCGCGCTGACGGGGAAAAAATCAGTAATGGAAAAAATTACCGCAGAAAACGAAGAAAGAATTAGGGAACGCCTTGATTATCTTGGTTTGGGCAGAAATTTAAATGCCAAGCAGATTTACGACGCTCTTATAAGCAAAATAGAGGCCGATAACGGCAAGCTTTTTATGGCTTTTAATGAGCCTTCGGCGGTTTCTCCGAACGATTGGCAAAAAGTTTTGGAAAACGCCAAGAAAATTTGCGGCGAGCCGAAAGGATTTTTTTTGAAAAAAGAAAAAGCCGCCGAATTTTTGAAAAATAGTCCGCCGGAAAAAATTCTTAAAGCGTTGAATTACGCATCGGTCGGCGAAATGCTCCAAAAAGAAGACGTTTTTGAAATTTTTCCCGCTTTAAGGTTTGTTGAAGGGAATGAGTGGCTGAATAATAATTTTTTCAATCAATACAAAAATTTATCTCCGGAAGACTTTGAAGAAAGGGAAGTAAAAGTTTTGGCTTTGCCTGAGAGATGGGCGGAAATTGCCAAAAGCTTCGTAAGCCACAAACATCATAACATCAGCCATTTGAAAGAAATAGGGATGATTTACGTTATTCCACTTTCTTTGGAAATATCGGGAGAAACGCTGCGTAATTTCGGATTAATTTTGCATTATTTCAGTGAAGTGAAATTTTATTCCGGCTTGTTCCACAAGGCGGCTGAAAATAAAGACAGTTTCGCTCAAAGTGTAATTTCGCTTTTACGCGGAGACTTGGTTGAAAACCGCCTAAATGCGCCCGATAACGGCAAAACGCGCTGGCTGGTGGTTCAAAGATATCTTGCCAAAGACGACGAAAACGATTGGCGGCTTTTTGAGCCGCATATTAATCCCGAGGCAATGCATTGGGAAAGGGCGGAAAAAATGCTGGTAGAAACGGGAAAATCTTTCGACGGCTTTTCGGCGGATTTGGCTTTTTGGACAAATCTTAATTGGGTGGGGGATTATTTTCCCACAGAAAGCGGCATTGAAGTGTTGGTGAGTTTTAATCTTATCGATACCGCGATGTCTTTAGTGAAAGAGAAAGAATTTATAAAATATCTTTATCACCATCAAGAAGCTTTATGGAATAAAATTTTTATGGAATATTTCGGCGAAGAAAAAACGGAACAAATGATGGAAGAAAATATTCTTAAAGGCTGGTTTGAAGTGTAAAATAAGACATAAGGCTTAAGAATTAAGGTATAAGATAGTTTCATTATAAGCCCGTAGTAAGACAC
This sequence comes from Spirochaetia bacterium, assembly GCA_007279775.1. Classification (GTDB taxonomy): domain Bacteria; phylum Patescibacteriota; class Minisyncoccia; order UBA6257; family UBA9933; genus QYPD01. Next base: position 2,085 of record QYPD01000024.1, read on the forward strand.
AAGATAAATAATATAAAAAATTTGTTGTTTAAAGTATATGCTATAGCGTAGACTTTAAGCAAGAGTTTTTAAATCTCCACAAAGCGGATTTTGTTTTCTTTGATAAAATAAAGGCGGTTTGAATTTTGGTCATAATATGAGTTGGAAGAATTTCCCGATAATGTATATTTATTTATCGGCTGGCGGTCGTCGATCTCAATAAAATCAACGGCATTTTTTGCGGTTTCAACGAGCAAATAGCGTGAATCTTTGTACCAAAAAACGTTTTTGATCCCCAATTCTTTGTACGCGCTTAAGGTGGTAATATCTCCCGGTTTTTTAATAATTTCCGTTTGGTAATCTTCAATAAAATAGATTTTTAGCCCGTCTTTGCTATCCCAGAATGCAAGCTTTTTATTGTCCGGTGAAACAACAGATTTTTTTACCGAGTCCGCGATTTTCACCCCTGTCGGATTTTGCTGGTTAAAAATGTAAAGCGCACTGTTTTGAAACAGAACAAAAATCGCGTTGCCGTTTGAAGAAATTTCGGATATTTTTTGCCCGGCAAGCTCTTTGGATAATTCGAATTTCAAATCGTCGGTTTTAAGCAATAAATTAAAAGAATGTATTTCGTTTCCGGAAATATACAATATGTTTGGATTTTTCACGGCGAAAGAAATTGCGATTTTTTGCGTTATTGTTTCAATTACCAAACGGTTCAGGTCTAGAATGTAAAGCGCGCCGTTTTTTGCTTTAATTATTAGTTTGTTTGAATCGGCCGGATGGAAAGTTATTTCCGAAATGGAAGTTTTGGTGAGATTATTAAAAGTAGAATTTAAATTGGTGGCTTTTGATATATTATTTGCGTCGTAGAAATAATAAATCAGATTCGCCGCGTCTTTAGTTATAAATTTGCTTCCGTCTTCGCTCCAGACGGCAAAACCATTTCCTTTTAATTTTACCGGTTCGTTTTGGCTGGAATAATAAAGCGCGCCGCCACTAGAAAAAATGAATTTATTCTCTTTTTCCCAAAACGTGCCGGCGTTTTTCGAAATTGAAATCGGTTGCGGTGAAATTTTTTCCGGAATAAGGATTATCTTCCCGGTTTCCGCAACCATGCCCGATTTCACAAAAAGATTTTTTTGCCAGGCGAGGTACCCGTCTTTTTTAATTTCGATTTTATAGTTTTTTGGCAAAAAATTGTCTATAAAAGTGCCGCTTTTCAAAAGCCCGGATTTGTCTTCAAAGATTTTTCCGTTGATTTTTATTTCCGCGTCTTTGGGAAAAATTTCAACAAAAATCGCGCCGGTTTTCTGAAAAGCTATTTTATTTTCTTGCCAGACCGGCCGCCAGCCTTGAGAATAGAAAATAACGCCGGCTCCGACGGCGATAAAGATAAGAATAAAACTGTAAAATACGCAGCGTCTGGTTCTTAGAGTCATATGATTAATTATGATTAATATTGAGCAATATCCTACTATATTATCTTGCCTTTTTCAACAGAAAGGATATGATTTAATCAGTGCCCAGTAACACTACTTTAACGTTTCGTTTTTTTGAAAACGAAAGAAGTGTGAGGTTGTTGGGTCAATAAATTAAATTAAAAAATATTATTTTCGGCTAATCGCGATTTATCGCGATTAAGTTGAAGTAGTGTTACTGGGAATGCCGAAGTTTATCATTAATGGTCGAAGGCCGCTTAAAGGAGAAATAAACGTTTCCGGTTCCAAGAACGCGGCCCTTAAAATTTTTCCGGCCGCGATTTTGACCCGCGAAAAAATAAGAGTTTTAAACACGCCCGAGATAGAAGATATTTCAAGGGCGCAAGAAATGCTTTTGGCTCTGGGTCACGAAGTTAAAAAAATAAAGCCCGGAGTAGTAGACATAAAATTCAACGCTCAAAAATGCGTTGCCTTGCCGGCGGAACTTGTGAATAAATTCCGCGCTTCAATAATGTTCGTCGGCCCCATTCTTGCCACTTGCGGAGAAGTCCGTTTTCCTCACCCTGGTGGATGCGTCATTGGCGCGGGCACAAGGCCCATTGATTTGTTTTTGGATTCTTTCCAAAAAATGGGCGCCAAACTTGAAATAAAAGACGGCCATTATTGTTTGAAGGCGAAAAAACTTAAAGGAGTAGAGATATTTTTTTCAAAAGTGAGCGTTACCGCCACCGAAAGCTTGATAATGACTTCTTGTTTGGCCGAAGGGGAAACCGTTTTGAAAAATTCCGCGATGGAACCGGAAATTTCCGCTTTGGCGGACTTCCTTAATTCCTGTGGGGCGAAAATTGAAGGCGCGGGAACGCCGACAATAAAAATAAAGGGAGTAAAAAAATTGAGCGGCGGAGAATATAAAATTATTCCCGACAGGATTGAAACAGGAACTTTTGCCATGCTCGCGGCCGCTTCAAACAATGGGAACATTTTGATAAAAAATTGCGAGCCGAAACATTTGGAAGCGCTGTGGGTTTTATTTGACAAAATAGGTGTAAATGTTATATTAAGCAAGGACAGTGTTTCGATTAAACCCGCGAAAAAACTTTCAGCTTGCGAGGTCACTACGCATGAATATCCCGGGTTTGCGACGGATTTGCAATCGGCTTACACTGTGTTGATGACTCAAGCCTACGGTTTAAGCTTAATTCATGAAACGATTTACGACCGCAGATTGCTTTTTACCGATATGCTGACACAAATGGGCGCGAATATCATTATGGCCGACCCGCACAGGGCGATTGTAAATGGGCCGTCAAAATTGCACGGAAGAAAATTGGTGAGTCCGGATCTACGCGCCGGAATGGCGTTAATAATCGCGGCTTTGATAGCGCAAGGCAAAACCGAAATAGACAACATATATCAGATTGACAGGGGATATGAAAAGCTGGAAGAAAGGTTGAAAAAATTGGGAGCGGATATTGCGAGACAAAATTAAAAGTTGAAAAATCAAAAATCAAAATTACAAATCAAAATTAAAAAATAAGTAAAACGTTAAAAACTTTAACATTTTACATTGTCATTTTTCATTTTGATATTTACATTTTGAATTAACATTATGTTCACGAGAAAAATAGGAATTGATTTAGGCACAACTGCGACAATTGTTTTCGTGCCCGGGCGCGGGTTTGTTATAAACGAGCCGACAATCGTCGCTTTAAGCTTGCCTGATAATTCGGTTTTGGCCGTCGGCAAAGAAGCTAAAGAAATGGTGGGTAGAACTCCGGCGGACATCGTTCCTTACAGGCCGCTTCGCGAAGGAGTTATCGCCGATTATTACATCACCAAAGCGATGCTTAAATATTTTATTTCTAAAGCCACGGGCTATTTTAATATTTTAAAACCAGATGTGGTAATTTCCGTTCCGGCCGGCATAACTCAAATCGAACGCCGGGCCGTTATTAACGCGGCCAAAGAAGCCGGCGCCAAAGACGCGCATGTCGTCCGTGAGCCGATTTTAGCAGCCCTGGGAGCGGACATTCCGATAAATTCTTCTTCGGGAAATATGATTATAAACATCGGCGGAGGAACATCGGAAGTCGCCGTTGTGGCACTGGGAGGAATAGTTTCTTGGGCCTCTTTGAGAGTCGCCGGAAATAAATTCGACCAGGCGATTATGGATTACGTCAAGAAAAAATATTCAATCGCTATCGGCGAACAGACGGCCGAAACCATAAAAATAGAAATCGGTTCGGCTTTGCCTTCAAGGCAAAAATTGGAATTTTCGGTGCGGGGCAGAGATTTAAATTCGGGCTTGCCGAGAAATTTAATGGTTAATTCAAATGAAATTGCCGAAGCATTGAATCCTTACTTGGTAGATATCGCTGCCGTGATTCAAAACGTTTTCAATGAAACGCCGCCGGAACTCGTAGCGGATGTGATGGAAAAAGGAATGATTCTTTCCGGAGGCGGGGCCCAACTGGCGCACTTGACAGATTTCTTCAAGGGAATTTTGGGCGTTAACGCTTATGTCGCCGAAGAACCGCTTTTTTGCGTCGCCAAAGGCGCGGGGCTGATTCTAACACACTTAGATGTTTACAAGAGAACGTTATTGGATAAAAGGTAAAAATGGAAGAATTGATAAATAATTTCAGAGAACTAATTAAAAATGATAAATTATCCCATTCTTATCTTTTTTTCGGCGCGGGAGAAGAAAAATTTACTTTCAGCCAAGCGTTGGCGAATTTTTTGGAAAAAGGGGAATTTAGCGAGCCGAAAGGAATTTTGACGGAATTTTTAGCCGTTTCGCCGGATGAAAAGGGGACTATCGGAATAGAAGAAATCAGGAATTTAAAATATTTCCTTTGGCAAAAGCCAATAGCGTCTTTAAAAAGGATTGTGATTATTGAAAATGCCCAGGCGCTTACCGCCGAAGCGCAAAATGCCGCGTTAAAAATAGTTGAAGAGCCGCCGGAGCGCGGTTTGATAATTTTTTTGGCGAAGACCGCTGAAGATTTGCTTCCGACTTTAAATTCGCGGCTGCAGAAAATTTATTTCTCTGAAACCTCAAAAAAATCCGGAGCTAGGAAATTAGAAGATGAAACCGACGAATTTTTCAGAAAATCAATAGCGGGTTTGATGAAAGATCCGGTAAAAAATTCCGTTAGGCTAAAAGAAATTTTAAGACGTTTGGTTCTGGTGAAACAATTAAATCTTAACAAAAAATTACAATTAAGAAGTTTAGAATAATAATTTAAACATAAACATGGACAGTAAAGGAGCGGGTTTTATAGCGGTTTTAATAGTTTGGGGCGGGCTTTTCTATTTATTTGCTGCGAATCCAGTTGCGTCAAGCGTTTCCGCGGGGAACGGGAGTTTTTCGGCCGCCGCGTTTTCGGCTTTGGATGGCGCTTTTGGCGGCGGAGGCGGTTTAAGCGAGCCGTTTGGTTTTGTTGACGAAAAAGGAAATTTTCAAAAATCGCAAATACATTTTAATAATCCGGTTAATATTTCGCAAATAGAAATTTCTTCAACGGATTCTCCATTGTTTTTTGCCGCTTCGGGTTCCGGTCTTTTTGCCAGTAAAGACGCCGGTTTGAATTGGTATTCTTTTTCCGACGTTGAGCATAAATTAGATTCAAATATGGCGGTTTATAAAATTTTGTTCAATTCGGAAAACAAAAAAGAATCATTTATTTCCGTTTTTTCAAACGGCAAAGGAATAATTTACAAAAGCGAAAATAATTTTTTCTCTTTGGAAAAATTAATTGAGTTTGATAACGAGGGAGTTTACGACTTCGGCTTGAAAAATAACAGCCTTTATCTTGGGCTTTCAAACGGTAAGCTGATAATTTATTCGCTTGATAAAAACGAAAGCCGAATTTTAACAACTTTTTCTTCGCCGATTACGGGTTTAAAAATTTTGCCGGGCGGAAATCTAATTTATCTGACCTTGAAGTCCGGCGGGCTTTATTTGAGTTATGACGACGGCCAGTCTTTCGCCAGGCTTCAATATTTGGATAATTACAAGGGTGCGGATAAAATCAATGGATTTTTCGTTTCGCCGTATGACACCTTTTCTGTTTACGCGGCCACCGATTACGGCTTGATACGCTCATTTGACGCCGGAACCACTTGGAAAGTTTTCAAATCTTTGCCTTCGGAAACCGCAAGCGTTTCCGCGGTGGCGTTAAATGGCAAAAGCGAAATATTTGCGGCTTCAAACGGGAAAATTTACAAGAGCCGTGATAACGGCCAAAATTGGCAGATAATTGAAACAAATATCGGAGCGCAAATATCGGTTATGGTTTTTAGTGGAGACCGAGTTATAATAGGAATAGCAGAATAGTTGAAAATTGAAAAATCAAAAATCAAAATTACAGATGTAAAATGTTAAAATTGTTTAAATTTAAAATCATTTTATAACTTTACATTGTCATTTTTCATTTTGATATTTACATTTTTAATTGATTATATGAATATAACAAAAGGTTTAGAATTAAAAATAAGCGAAACAATAAACTATTTTAAGAACCAATTATCTTCAATCCGTGGAGGCAGGCCGAACGCCAAATTGGTTGAAGACATTTCAGTTGAATATTTCGGCCAGAGATTGCCTATTAAGCAATTGGGTTCTATTAATATAGTTCCTCCGCGCGAAATTCAAATTTCGGTTTGGGACAAAAATGCCGCTTCGGCCGTTTTAAAAGCGATTGAAGCTTCAAATTTGAATATCGGAGCCAATTTAGACGGTAACGTTATCAGGGTTAATCTGCCACCGCTTTCGGGCGAACGCAGGCAGGAGCTTACAAAACTTGTAAAAAGAGAAGCTGAAGAAGCAAAAATAAGAGTCCGCGGTTTGCGTGATGAAGAGAATAAAGAAATAAATCGGCAGTTTGAAGGCAAAGAAATCGGCGAAGACGAAAAGTTTAAGCTCAAAGAAAAAGTTCAAGAGAGTGTTGATAGGGTGAATGGGGAAGTTGAAAAGATTTTAGAAGGGAAGATAAAAGAAATAGAGGAGTAAAAAAACAAATCTTTTCCCGCCAGCCGGTTTTCAGCTCGGATAAATTGTATTCGCTCAAAGCAAAAAACCGACGGAAAATGTCGAACTCAACCTCCGCTTCGCTTCGGGATTCAGACAAGCACCATTTTCCCGCTTTTTTCCTTTTCGCTCGGTAATTTATAACCTCGCTTCAAAAGGCTGGTCATAAAAAAGATTTATTCTTTAAAGAAATAAAAAAATGTTACTAGGAATAATTTTCGTCATAATTTTTCTTTCGGTTTTAATTTTAGTCCATGAGCTTGGGCATTTTTTAACTGCGAAGAAATTCGGGCTTTTGGTTGAAGAATTCGGTTTTGGTTTGCCTCCTAAAATTTGGGGTAAAAAAATAGGTGAGACTATTTATAGCATAAATGCTTTGCCTTTTGGTGGGTTTGTCAAAATTTACGGCGAAAACAGGGATGAATCCGAAAATGACAATCCGAATCTACAAATAAATCCGAATACGCCAAACGAAATTAAGATAATAGAATCCGAACTATCGTATAAATTAACAGGTTTATTTTTTGAAACACATAAACAAATTGGCAGATTTGCTCGTGAAAAACAACACGGGGATTTTTTGGAAAATCTATTTAAGCAGAATGAAATAAATTATAAACGCGAAGTTCCTATTTCAATAGGCGGCTCTAATTCAAATATAGTGGATTTTATCGTGGAAGATAAAATTATTATTGAATTAAAGAGTAAGCCTTTTATTGGCAAAAGCGATTATTATCAAACCAAGCGATATTTGGACGCGGCTAATTTAGAGCTTGGACTAATAGTCAATTTTAGAGAAACTTATCTTAAACCTAAACGGGTTTTAAATTATAAAGACGGCGTTGTCGGGGAAGATTCAAAGCAATTTGTAGATTTGAATGAAATTCGTAGTTTCGGATTGCTCTCTATTTGGAAACGGGCGGTTATTCTTGTTTCCGGCGTTTTAATGAATTTTTTGTTCGGCTGGTTGGTAATTTCGGTGATACTTTCACTTGGCGTTCCCCAAAGCGTTGTTATTAGCGAAATTTTTAAAGGCACTCCCGCGGAAACTGCCGGATTAAAAGTGGGCGACGCGATATTGGGAATGTCGACAAATGATTTTATTAAATTCACCAATGATAATAAAGGAAAAGAAATAATCGTTAAAGTTGAACGCGACGGCGTTGAAAAAGAAATAAAAGCGACGCCGAGAACAAATCCGCCGGCGGGCGAAGGCGCTTTGGGAATCGGTTTGTTTGAGTCTGGAGCGCCGAGCCAAAATTTTTTCCTCGCTCTTTGGGACGGGATGAAAATGTCGGTTGAAATAGTCAGAATGATTTTTATTGCGTTGTTTAATCTTATTGTCGGAGTTTTTTCGGGAGGTAAAGTTGGTCTTGAACAAGTGAGCGGGCCGGTTGGAATCGTAAAAATAACGGCGCAGGCGAGCGGTCTGGGAATCGTTTATTTGCTTCAGCTTCTGGCTTTGATTTCTTTTAATTTGGCGGTAATAAACATTTTTCCTTTTCCGGCGCTGGACGGAGGCAGATTGTTTTTCTTATTGATTGAAAAAATAAAAGGTTCGCCATTGCCGGCGAAATTTGAAAACTACGCAAACGCCGCCGGAATGGCGTTGTTGCTCATTTTGATGGTTGTGATTACAATTAGGGATATAGTAAGATTTTGAATTTAAAAGTTATCCACATTTTTCTATTTGCGTTAAGCTTGCCTGTTGTTATAATAAATAATATAAACATATGAACAACCTTTCACGAGAGAGAGAGAGAGAGAGAGAGAG
>QYPD01000037.1 GCA_007279775.1 Spirochaetia bacterium
CTTCTTTATTCTTACTTATCCAAATCATATCTAAGGGGATAAGGGTGCTTTTCATCCAAAAAGCGTATTTGTCTTCGTTTGAAAAAACAAAAAACATGCCGGCATCATCAGCTAAAAATTCCCTAAACATCAAGCCTTTTATTCGTGCGATAAAAGAAGAAGCGATATCAGCGTTAAAACAGCGGCCGCTAAAACAAATGGAATTATATTGAACCCCATTTGATTCTTGTTTATTTTTTAAAAAAATGATTGCCGCCAAAACGACGGCTACAAACAAAAAAATTCCGATTATTAATTTTCCAGAATTAAACATATTTTATAATATTAAATGTTTTATGCTATTATTATAGCAAATAATGTCTAAAGAAAAAATAAAAATATTTTTAAGCTACGATGTCGGACTGGAAATAATTTTATTAACCGCCCTTGCTTCTTTTTATTTTAACCTGTTGCCTGAAAAAGCAAATGAAATAATGGCGGCGACGGTGGGAGCCATTGCTACATTGCCCGTTATTATAAGTGCCATAAAATCCATCGTCAAAAGAAAAATAAACATAGACCTTTTGGCCAGCGTAGCTCTTGCCGCTTCAATTATCCAAAGAGAGTGGGTTTCCGTTCTTTTTATCAATTTGATGATAACCTCGGCGCGTATTTTTTCCGATTACACCGAATCGCGCTCACGCCGCGCCATTGAACACTTAATGAAGCTAAAACCTCAAAAGGCGCGAGTTAAAAGAGACGAAGAAATCATTGAACTGCCTATTGAAAAATTAGTCAAAGGGGATATTGTGCTCGCCGAACTTGGAGAAAAAATTCCTGTTGACGGAACAATAGAAAAAGGCGAGGCGGAAATAGACCAATCGTCATTAACCGGCGAATCATTGCCCGTTTCCAAAAAAGCCGGAGAAAAAGTTTTAAGCTCGACCATTGTAGTTTCCGGAAGTCTGGAAATTCGGGCGGAAAAAATCGGGGAAGAAACCGCTTTTGAAAAAGTCATTGAACTTGTTGAATCATCGCAAGAGAACAAAGCGCCGATAACCACATTGGGAGAAAAATTTTCCCGATGGTACATTTTTATCACCCTTGCCGGCGCAACTTTGATTTTTGTTTTTACAAAAGACGCGTCTTTGGTTTTGGCGGCTTTGCTTGTCGCTTGCGCCGACGACGTGGCCGTAGCCGTACCTTTGGCCTTTTTAACCTCTATCGCCCACAGCGCCAAGCATGGCGTCATTGTTAAGGGCGGAAATTTTATTGAAGCATTGGCGCAAATAAAAGTTATTATTACTGATAAAACAGGCACTCTGACCCGCGGGAAACTTAAGGTTAAAAAAATCTTTGCTTTCAACGGCAAAACAGAAGAAGAAACTATAAGAGCGGCCGGCGCCGTTGGCCTGCTTTCGGACCATCCGACCGCCCAAGCGGTTGAACACTACCTTAAAGAAAATAATATTGCCGTCCCAGAACCAAACAATATAAAAGAATACAGCGGAAAAGGAGCAACTGCCGAGTTTCAAAATAAAAAGGTTGCCACGGGCAAAATGAATTTTTTTACGGAGCTTGGAGTAAAAATTCCCGAAGAAGCGAAAAAGGCCGCCGAAATTGAAAATGGAAAAGGCTTTATTGTTATGTTTGTTGCCGAAGAAAATGAATTTTGCGGGTTCATCACCTTGTCCGACGAAGTGCGAACGGGAGCCAAAGAAGCCCTAAACGAACTTAAAAAGTTAGGCGTTGAAAAAATTATAATGCTCACCGGCGACAACAAAAAAATTGCCGAAAGAGTGGCGAAAGAAGTCGGCATTGAAGAATATCATGCCGACCTTTTGCCCGAAGAGAAAATAAATTATTTGAAACAAATTTTGAGTAAAAAATACAAAACCGCGATGCTCGGCGACGGAGTTAATGATGCGGCAACCTTAAGTTTGGCCGACATCGGAATCGCCATGGGCGCCATCGGCTCGGACGCGGCGATTGAAGCGGCGGACATCGCCTTAATGCGCGATGATATAAAACAAGTGCCGGAGCTCGTAAAAATAGGCAAAACAACGATGCGCATTGTAAAACAAGACTTGCTGATCTGGGGCGTCGTCAACGTTATCGGCCTAATTTTGGTCTTTGGAAGAGTAATCGGTCCTGAAGGCGCGGCCGCTTACAATTTTTTAACCGACTTTCTTCCTCTTTTTAATTCTCTTAGACTTTTCAGATAAATTATAAAATTTCAACAATTTTTTGTTTTGAAGTCTGACCTGATAAAATATTTATACGCGAAGGGCTTATATTAAAATACTTCGCCAAAGCTTTAATTATAGCGGCGTTCGCCTTGCCGTTTACAGGCGGTTCTTTAACGGAAACAGCGTAATGCGTTTCGTCTATTTTTTGGATTTTTTCTTCTTTAGCCGTCGGTTTGGCTTTCACGAAAATTTTCATAATTAATGGATTACCTTTGAGATTATAACTGCCGCAATGATTATAATAATTTGAGATGGCATTCCGTAAGGTAACGCCGGAATATCTCCCGCTTGATGAACATAAATATGTAGTTTCTGGAGAGAAATAAATGGTTCACGCCTGATTTTAAAATAAAGAAATTGCAAAAAGTCAGGCAATAATCCGCCGGCCATGCCCGCCAATAAACTTGCCGACGCGCCGGCAAATTCGTTTCCGCCCTGAAAAATAAAAATGGCAGCGAAAATGCCAAAAAGGAAATCAAGTACGATGCGCGTCAAATCGCCTATAAATTCCCGATTCAACACTATGTCTTCTTTCAAGGGCTCTTTTTCATTTTTCAACCGGGATTTTAAGCCATATCCCCAATGCGGAATCGCGTCTGTTATAAAATGGCTCGCGAAACCGGCGGCGAAAGCCACGTAAGGATTCAAAAAAAATTCTGCCGGCCGCCGCTCCGACAATCGCGTGAGTTGTTAATATCATAAAAATGTGTCTGTAATTATACAACAGTACCCGCTATTGATAAAAGGCCATTGCATCAAATCGCGAAAGAGTTAAAATTAAAGTAAGAGGAAAACCAGGCAGTAGAAACTCGATTACACGATTATGTTCCATTATGTTTATTTATTGGAGAGCATAAAACACGATAATTTGTATATAGGCTATACCTCAGATTTAAAAAGGCGTTTGGTGGAATATAATCGTGGATTAAATTTTTCAACAAAATCCTATAAGCCTTGGCGATTGATTCATTATGAGGCATATAGAAATGAAGATGATGCGAAAAGGAGAGAAGGATATTTAAAAACTAGCCAGGGAAGCCGCTTATTGAAAAGAATGCTTAAATCAAGTTTTCACTGCCTGGAAAGGTCGAGTTATTTAAAATAAAGATATGAACTCAAAAAAGATAATTATTGGCGTTGTCATTGTCGCGCTTTTAGCCGTGGCAGGTTATTTTGTTTGGAAAAGCTATTTTCCCAAGCCTGCTGCCCCAACGCAAGAGGCCCCGCAAAGTCTGGGCGCGCAAATTTATGAAAATATCCAAAATCCTATTGAAAACAAAGTACCGGAAACTAATCCTTTCAAAGCCGAAACAAATCCTTTTACAAACGCCTATAAAAATCCTTTCGGACAATAATATAGAACGTTAAATTTACAATGACAAAAACATTAAACTTAAATACGCATGCGGCGCTTTCAATAGCCGTATTGGCAATCGGAATTTTCGCGAGTTATTTGATAATCGCAAACGCCCAAACCCAGAATGTTTCCGTTCCGGCAAGTATAACTTATCCCATTGCCGAACTTAGTAATTGTAAAGACCAAAGCGACTGCAAATCTTATTGCGATAAAATAGAAAATATAGATACCTGCGTCAGCTTCGCGGAAAAAAATAATATGATGTCCGCTGAAGACGCAACCCAGGCGAAAAAATTCGCTAAAATCGGTAAAGGGCCCAACGGCTGCGCCACCAAAGAAGAGTGCGAAAACTATTGCGAAGATACTTCGCGGATAAATGAATGTCTGGCGTTCGCCGAGAAAAATGATATTTTGCCCGCCGAACAATTAGCCGAAGCGAAAAAAGTCGCCAAAATCCTTAACGAAGGAGGTAGTTTGCCCGGTGAATGCAAAAATAAAAAAGATTGTGACAATTACTGTTCGGAAACTTCGCATATGGAAGAATGCTTCAACTTTGCCGAAAAAAACGGCATGATTCCGGCCGACGAACTTGAAAGCGCCAAAAAAGTTATGCCCTTAATGCTTAAAGGCGAATCTCCGGGCGGATGCACGAATAAAAAAGATTGCGAAAGCTATTGCTCCGACAATTCACACTTCGAGGAATGTATTAATTTTTCCGAAAAAGCCGGACTGATGAATAAAGAAGAGCTTGATATGGCGAGGAAAACCGGAGGCAAAGGACCGGGCGACTGCAAATCAAAAGAAGAATGTGAAAATTATTGCAATATTCCTGAAAACCAAGAAGCCTGTATGGCGTTTGCCACAGACAAAGGTCTTATTCCGCCCGAGCAACTCCAAGAGATGAAAGATGGAATGGAAAAAATGAAAACGTCTTTGTCTCAGGCGCCGGCTGAAGTGACTGATTGTCTTAAACAAAATTTCGGAGAAGACGCCATAACTAAAATGCAAAACGGCGAATTCACGCCCGGCGCCAAAAGCGGAGAAATCATAAAAACCTGCTTTATGAAAATGGGCGAGATAATGCGCCAACGCGGAGAAAAAGAAGGCTTTGGCGCTTCCGATTTGCCCCCCGGAATTCAGCAAAACATTCAAGAACAAATCCAACAAAAATTCGGCAATTCAAAAGAACCGCCCACCCAGGAGCAAATAAACCAATTCAAAGAACAAATTCAAGAACAGACTAAAAATCAAATGCAGGGAGAAATAAAAGGGCAAATACCCGCCGGCACGCAAGGAATTCAAAATGAGGTTCCCGAACAATTCAAAAATATGCAAGGGCCTCCTTCGCAAAGCCAGATAGACGCGATTAAAAAACAGATGGAAGAGCAATACAGAAGCCAGATGCCATCGGGAAACACGGGCGGTCCGGTGCCCGCGCCAACGCAAATACCACCTACCCAATAAATTTGCCTAATACAAAAAAGACCTCGCAATAACAGCGAAGTCTTTTTTTATTTTATATTACCGGCTTTATTTATCTCTCTAATGTAATCGCAATAATCGCAATTTGGACCCGCTTCCGGAATTTTGTCTGCATTCAAACACTTATGTGCTTCCAGAATGATTTTTTCTATCCACGAGCCGTTGCCCGTGTAAGGAATCAGTGTTATATCAAATTCAAGCCTCGCGTCAAACGCTTGGCGGTCCGTTTTGCCATTGCAATAAACAAAATATCCCGTATTGGAAACTTTATAGCCGTTTTTCCGCAAAAGCCATTGATATATTTCCATCTGTCTTTTGTATCCATCTTGCCATTCCTTATTGAGCTCAATAATTTTTTCGTCTTTTGAAGTGGCTTTATAATCGACGACAATATATTCTCCTTTAGAATTTTGCCAAAGGTCGTCTATGGCGCCATGAATCAAAAAGTTTGTCGGCTCGTGCAGATATTGGATGCCGGTAAAATTATGCCGCCATTTCTCCAAATCTTCGTGCGGAACCGGCCGGGCATCCACGCCGTATTTTTCAATCAATGGATGCTTTGTGCCATTGGCTCGATGTATATCAAATTCAAGTTTTAAAAGTCTGTCAACCGCCGAATTTAAAGAAAATGGGAACCCCGGCGGACGGCCGACTCCAAGCCGGCGATCAAAATAAAAACACCTCGGGCATTCAAAAAACAAATCTATTTTTGAACGCGAAAGTTTAAACGGCTCTTGAGAGCCAGGCTTGTAAAGATTATTAGTACGCTTAGAGTTGTAGTATTGGCTCATAATATAAACCTAAAAAGAATTACTTGCCCCGTAGCGAATTTCGGCTTAACTTGTTTAGCGAAGCCTGCCGAAATTCTGCTATCGGGGTAGTATTGCGACATAAGTGTTTAAATCCTACGCTTTATGCCGGAATAAATCAAAAAATTATAAAAATAAAAAATGCCTTATTAAAAGAAAAATGTTTATGAGCCAAAAAACAACTCCGCTCGCTGTTAAAAATAAAACCACTTTTGTTGGAATATCCATACCCAGTTAACACTACTTTGAAGCAATAACTCAATAAATGAGTTATTAGACAAAATGTGTTTAATAATCTTGTTAATTTTACCCAGTAAATTCTCTATCTTGTTTTTTTACTAAAAACAAGATAATCAAAGTAGTGTTACTGGGCATAAAAAAGACCGTTTGGATTTCTCCTATGGCTAACGGTCGAGCCAGTACAACATGCTTGATTTCAATCACCTCCTTTTTGTGTGCGATTCAAACGCAATTCCCAATCCGGCATTTCTGGCAGCGCAGGCGATGGCGAGTTTGGTGTCGTGGCTGTTATGCGTATAAACAGTCACTTCTTGATGAGTTGTATTATCTCTTAATAGACAACAATACTCCCCCATCAATATCAATAATTTTCACTCGTCGCTGACCATTTGCAGGAGACAGGCCCGCCTTGATAAACCCGAGAGATATTTTGAAAACCTCGGGTTGCCCATGAGCCACATCCGCCGGAATAGTTGCGGCAGGAATTATCGTCGTGTGGCTGCCGCAATACTTGCCACCCGACCTTTTATCTTTCTTGTTCTTTGTCAACATACGCCCTCCTTGTTCAAAAAAAGAACATTAATGCCAACTTTTCTAGTTTTTTAGAGCTGGAAATAAAATAGCGCATTTCGGCTACTTTGTCAATAAATAAAAACCGCCTCACCAGACAAACTGCGTCTGTATATTGGCGATTATTGAGAACATTCTCCTTCTTTCAAAGATCCACCTTTTTAGAGTCAGGCTTAGGGTCAGGGTCAAGACACTCCCAGAAAAAGAAAATGTTCTTACCGATCTTTTTCGCTTCAATATCCGCCTCTTCACAGTCCATCTCATTGCATAACGTTACCCCGACAAACCGCATAAATTCCTCTTGGTTGATTTTTTTCCACTCGCCAACTGACATTTTACCGACAAACATCGCCACGACCAAGAAAAGCACTAACTTTTTCATACTTACCTTCCCAAAAATGTTTTGTTACGGAAAAAATGATTCCTGCCGTTTTAAATTTTTTTATGACCTGAAAATAAAGTACTATATTAAAATTACAATGTCAAAAAAAACCGCCGGTCCGCCAGCCGGCGGATGTCCGTATGGGACGATGTCGGAACTTTTTTAAAATCCTTAGTTAACAAACACGTTTCAGTTGGAGGGGGTTAAAACCAACTTTCTCCTAAATATTTTAGAAGTAATTCTTGTAATTCTTTTTTGGCAACAAGCCTAGTTTGGGTTGTTTTTGCTACAGCAATGGCCTCTGGTGTAAAGTATGAAGTTGTGATTACTATTGCCTTATTGCAACCATAGTGCTTCATTGCCGTAAAGGCTTCCTGAACAGCGCCATTCCCAGTAGGATTATCATCGCTATAACGTTTGGCCTGAATTAAAATTTTTTCACCTTCTTTGTTAGCGATTACATCTCCTCCTTGATCGCCGGGTCTGCCGTTATGTCTCGTTGCATATCCCATAGCTTCAAAAAGACAGCAAAGTAATTCTTCAAATTCCGTTGCCATCAAAACTGAAAACTTCTGAGGTTCTTTATGAATATTTTTGAGCCCACGGATAAATCCTTCCCCTTTTTCTCGTATATAAAATTCGAGAAGTGATAAAACATCTTTTTCTTTTAAAGTTATGCCCGCTTTTTTTAATGCATTCTTTAGATCATCAATCTCGTACCATTTAAATTTATAACCTCGAATTTCAACAATGCCTTCTCCTTTTCCTTTCTCTGAACCGGATATGCTTATAAAGTGTTTAAGAACATCTTCTTGCCCGGAACTCTTTAATTTATTTAATAAACTATTGAGATGCTTTTTGCGCCACCACCTTCTTAAAAATAAAGAAAGAAATATAACGGCGAGAACTGCCACTAGTATTGCAACTGATTTTCCTGGATTAGTAAAAAAGTACCAAATTAAAGCTATGAGGGCTAAGGTAAGAATCCCTGCAAGTGCCGATTCTAGTTCATCATCTCTAGTAGTATAACGTCTTCGTCTTGCCATAATAAAATTATAATTTATTTTGAATAAGTTTCAACTCGAATAGAAATCTGTTAGCTATTTTCTCCGGTCTAGAACTTTTGGGAACCAAAGCGTCATAAGGTTCCAAGGGGATGCTTTGATTTCCTGAATCGATGCCCCTCGGACTATTTTAATTAGAGATCTCTTGTTCGCCCTTAACCCCCAATGCGTTTAAAAGAACCCCTGCGCTATTTATGCGAGATTGTAATTTACTGAGTAAGATATGGTTTTCCCCTGAATAGTCAGAATATAAAATCCTTATGATTAAGAAATTGTTTGAATCGTCTTTTATTGTATTTAAATAACCGTCGGGGACCGGTTGATTTGTATAAAACACTTTACTAGGACTAATGATACTTTGGTTAGCCTCGGTGTTAACTTCGTCAAATTCCTTCCCATCTATTGAACTTGAGAGTTTTATACTAACAGAATAGGCTGGGGTAATCCCATCGTTCTCGATTCCGAATTGAATCATGTTTCTATTTTTGGTCCCGAGGGTATTGTCTTTAATGTCTACTGATAGAAGAGACAAGTAGGCTCTATTTTTTACATGATTATCCGTTTGCGTAGTTTTGGTAGTATATTGAAAAACCCATATGTTTATTAATAAGGAAAAAACGGCTACTAGTGCCAGGGTAAATTGGATTCCAAATTGCCTTTGATTGTTTTTGAAGTTTAACAATTTTTCTAATCGATTCCGTTCTGATATTAATGGCTCGTTTTCCTTCTCGAGCTTCCTAATGAAAAGCTCCATGGGTATTCCTGCGCTCATTTCTTTCTTCCGATTTTCATCAGAAAGAATATCTTCAATCTCCAAGATTCGCTTTTCTATCTCTTTTATTTTCATGTTTTTTATACTCTGAACCTGTCTCAAGTTGACTGGCGGAGGCGGATTGGCAGTTTTTATGATTGGCGTTTAATTTCTATTTACGGCTATAAAGGCCTATAAGCTCGGCTTTGTCTAAAATATGTCCTTCCATTACTTTTTCCAGCGCTGTTTTATCCGCTTGAGACGAGATGCTGAGAATAATATCCAAAGTGTATAATTTGAAAAAATAATGGTGTATTCCGGAAGGAGGGCACGGACCTCCGTAACCTAAATCTCCAAAACTCGTTTGACCCTCTGTCGCTTTATCGGGAACGCTGTTTTCCGGAATCTGCACAGTTTTCGGGTCAATATTCCAAACTATCCAATGAATCCAGGTGCCGCCAGGCGCATCGGGGTCGTCAACAATCAAAGCCAAGCTTTTCGTTCCCCGAGGAACGTCTTTTATTTCAAGCGGTGGATTTACATTATCCCCGTCACAGGTATATTTGGAAGGAATAAGACTATTATGTTGAAATGTCGGGCTGGTAATAATCATATTTCTTTCTGATTTTTGTTCTAAAACAATTTCCTGTCTCGACCTTTGAAAAAAATAACTGACGCTTAATCCTAAGACTATTATAA
>QYPD01000023.1 GCA_007279775.1 Spirochaetia bacterium
AATAAATACATTCTACCTCTTCAATAAACCCAGGACAAGTAAAACCACCCCTTTTTAGCGAGAAATAAAAAAAATCCCTTGACGGCTACCCTGGTTATTCGCCAGAGAGGGGATCATACGGGAGAAATTGAGCTTTCTCCAAGCTGTTTGGGGGTTTACTCGTGCTTATTCATTTCCAAAATTCGGGCAAGATTGATTCAGCTGATTTCTCATTAACAATCTGAATTACTATTTCCTCAACCGTCTTTTTAAGCCGCAACGCTTTAGTAGCCACGGCTCTTAAGACGGAAGTCGCCTCGCACTCATACTTAATGGAAGAAATGGTGATTGCATAATCCAATAGACGTTTTCTCTTTTCCAGAGGAATTGCCTCTAAGATTTCATTAAATACAGACATTTCCTCATTTTCTTTTTCGGCAGTCAACTCCTCGATGCACAGAATGCAAGCCGTAGTATCATCGCCCATGAATCCCAAATGTGGTCGGCCGTGCTTTTTGCAATAAGCCGGAGAATTTTCTACGCAGTCTAAACAGGCCATAGTACTGAGAGTGCCATCAGTTTTTTTTATCGGCAAAAGCACGATAGTCTCGCCGATATCCTTACCGCAAAGTTCGCATTTCATAACCTTCACCCTCCTTCATGAAATTTTTTATGTTCAAAAACTCCCCCGACATTAGAAGAACCATTGCTACTATGACATATAAAAATAATTCTGTCAATAATTGAAATTTTTGGGGGACCAACTGACCTATCTCCGCCGTGGATAATGATGGTTTATTTAATCTAAGAAAAAATATGCTAATAAATACAATATAATTATAAAAGCGTTAAACCACACGCAGTCGCTTGAATAAATTTCGTTATTTTCTTTTTTCACGTAAACAACAAAAATAGAAGTAATTAGGGGAGGCAAGTTAGCTACGGCGGGGATTATGAGCAATATTAACCGCTGGCCGGGGAATAAATACCACGATATTGTTATCAACAAAAAACCTACCGAGGACAAAAACCAAATAGCGTGATTGACATTTTTAAATACTTTTTTATTAACTAACCATTCAATCATATGGGTTATTCTAAAACTTTCCGAATCTCTTCAGCGCCCTTAAATATAAACGACTTAATTCCCAAGCCATTGGCAACTTTTATATTTTTTTCGGAGTCGTCAAAATAAGCGCATTCTTCAGGTTTTAAATTGTTTTCCGATAAAATAAGTTTATATGCTTCTGTATTTGGCTTTACGAACCCTGTTTGCCAGGAATAGTAAATTTTATCGGCGATTTGTTTAAGAAAAAAGAATGTCTTATCGTAAAAATCCGCCCTTTCGGAAAAGTTGTTTGAAAGAATAAAAATTTTAATTCCTTTATTTTTTAATTCTTTCGCCAATTCTATCATTTCGGGAACTTCTTTTTCGGCGTTGAACCAAAAATCAAAAAATTCGTTTTCAGACAAACCAACATTCCATTTATCTAAATATGGCTTCCAATAAGAAAAAGAATCGCTGGCGTTCGGCATTCCGGCTTTTGCCATTATTTCTTTTAACACTGGCAGAAATTCTTCCGGAGCAACGCCGAATTGGTCCAAAAATCTATCGCTCAATTTCGGGCTTTGTATAAACACTCCGTTTAAATCAAAAATTATTGCTTTGGGCATATTAATTATATATAAACTTTAAGATTAATCCCCCTATAACAACTACCGCAATGCCGACAATAAAATACCAAAAGAACTTACTCAAAAAACTTTCTTTATTGATAGTAGCCAATTTACCAATAAATTTGTTGTCAGCAGTAATGGTATTTTTGCCTTTATCTTTTATCCCGATATCTAAGCCCTCAAAGATATTATCTATAATTGAAGTGTTTTCGCCTTCGTTCAATATGCCTATTGATTCTTTTTTTTCTTTCTCGGCACTGGCAAATTTGTTCCTATATTCTTCGTAGAGCTTATCGAAGTCTGGTTGAATTAATTCAAGTTTAAAAAGTCTATCCATTTTATTTATACCTCATATTCTCCTATGCCTCCAGGATTCAAAACCTTAAGAGCGCCTAGTTCTTCTAATTTCTCGAGGATTTTTATCTCGTTTCCGGAGGTTGGACCACTACCTCCAATGAAATTAGTATTTACCCAATACTCAATTGGCCTATTAGTCTTTGTGCGTAGAGCTGCCTCTTTAATTTTCCTTAGAACATGCCAATATTCTTTTTCAATTTTTTCTTCTGGTGTCACCATATTGTTAGTGTGATTATTTAGTGAAAAATTTTTTCACCCCAATTTCACCTCCGCCCGGCCGTCAACGTTATTGCTTGCTTTATTGGTTAGTTTTTTCATTTAAAATTGACCCATAACTTTCCAAATATCGAGTATTCTAGCGAGAGCTTCTATCCCGGAAAGATTTGTATATGTTGGAATACCAAAATAACAATTATTTCTAATATCAATGGCTACGCCGCCAGAATTACCCGGATTAACTTTCGCGTCGGTTATAAAATAATTTTTTTCAAAACCCGAAATTATGCCCTTAGTTATGGTTACGTCTGTTTGAGATCCAGCGCCTGGATATCCCAATATTAAAATCTCGTCGCCTAAAATAGGTTTTTTGTTATCAGGGCAAACACCTTTATAAGCGTCACCGGCAATGAGGTTTTTTAAATATTCATTAGAATCTCCGAGCGAAATAGTCGCAAAATCTTCTGATCCGCGATGCACGGTGCTACTTTGAAGAATGTTATCCGTCGGATTTCCCGGAAGCTTTATATTAAATGTTGTTCCTTCTTTGACAACGTGTTTATTTGTCAAAACTTTAAAAGTTTCATCTGAACTTTTTATAATTAAGCCAGATCCCCAACCCGACCCATTTACGTCTTCCACTTTCGCAGTAAAAAACCTCCAATGCCCGACGATTTCAGTTATGCTTGGAGTTTGAACTT
Source organism: Spirochaetia bacterium (assembly GCA_007279775.1). Taxonomy (GTDB): domain Bacteria; phylum Patescibacteriota; class Minisyncoccia; order UBA6257; family UBA9933; genus QYPD01. The sequence continues at coordinate 2,931 of QYPD01000023.1, forward strand.
GGTTTTGAGTTTTTGTTAAAAATTGCGACGTAATTTCTTCTCGCAGAGCATTTAATTTCTCATTTGACAAGGGAATTTCTTTGGTGATTTCTTGAGTTTTTGTAATTTCTTGCGTTATTATTTGCGGCTTTTGTTTTTTGAGTATTTCCACTTCTTGTTTCAGCGTTTCAACTTCCAAGTCTTTTCTCTGTTGGTCTTCTAAATTTAGTTGTTCTTTTTTAAATAACTCTAATCTATAATTTTGATATTGTTTTACGCCAACATAACTAGCGCCACCGGCGATTGAAACAGCTAGAATAATTGCGATTAAAAGGGGTATTTGAATAAATCCTTTTTGACTTTTCATTTCGCTTTTTGGGTTAATTTATTCATTATTAAATCTTTTCTATTAGCACATTTCTGATTAGGGCATTTTCTGTCCTGTCGTTCCGAAAACCGAACGTTCCATACTCTAAGTTTATAGGGAATGGGACAACCGCCTCTGGTTCGGTTATTTCTTTTCGCTTCCATGTATAAGAAATATTGCCAGAGGGAATCTTCCATACTCGATCAAAAATTTGATTAGTTTCAAGATATGACTTGGATGAATCCTCTGGATCGGGGCGCTCTACCCATTCATGAATTCTAATTCGAATTGAATTTTTATCGCATTGTATCGAGCAAAAATACCAATTATCTAAGTTAAGTTTTTTTTCAAACTCTAATTGAGTCTCTTTTTTATCCCAAGCCTGCCAAAAACCATGAATGCGGATATGAGCTTTTATCCCGGTATCAAAAATTTGCAACATGACGAGGTTAGATAGATTCGTTGCTCTTAGAATAACCCCGAGAGAAGTTTTTAGAATTTTGAAATCAAATTCTAATTTATAATCACTCCAGGTTAAACATTTAGGGAAAATAACGCCGGAATGAGAGTTTGTTATAGCGTAGGCATCGTGGGTCCGTTCGTATTGAAATATACCGTCTCCAATCCAATCATCCTTATCGCTTCTTCGTTTTAATGATATGAAGTAAAAATCTTTCTCTTTTGTCTTTGAAGAAACGAAGATGGCCATTGCCACAAGTGTAATAGAAGCATTCAAAAATAAAGAATAGTCTGGTCGTTTTACAAAATAATAGTTAATAATATAACCAAGAAGAGCAAAAAATGCCGTAAGAATCTCTATTTTATTTCTTCTTAAAAAATATCGGATCGTCTTGGGCTCAGTAAATTTCGTTACTATGGCCAATAATAACAATAGCAGTAAATATGGCCAAGTATTTATTAAGATAGGCCAAATAATATTCCATGTACTTGAAAAAATTATAGATTTAGTCATGTTTTCTTGTTGATTATAATTGGCTGTGTTCTTCGGTTCAATACCGAAGACTCTCAATAAACTTAGTATAAAGATTTTTTACGGGTCGGAAAGGGACTAAATTAACATATTTTCTCACCCCAATTTCACCTCCGTTTAACGTCGTCCTTAATCATTCTAACAATTTCAGGGAATTTGTTCTGGTTAAAATGTCCGCGATTTTTAAATATTTTGATTTGCGCTTCGGGCAGGGCTGCTTGATATTTTTTAAGATGTGAAAAGGGCACAGATGAATCATCTGTGCTGTGGCAAAGGTATATTACGCCGCCTTGTTTTTGAAATCGCGATAAGCTTTTCGGAAGAACAAAGTCACCAAGAGATTGATTTATTTTTCTGCTCTTGTCATTGCCGTATGGCGCCGCTACTAAAATTGTCGCAAGTATCTTTTTTGGAAATTTATTTTCTGAAAGATATTTGGCGAGAAATATGCCTCCTAGTGAATGGCCTATTAAAATAGCTTTTTGCTCAAAATAGGGGATAAACTTTTCGAACCAAATTTTCCATTCAGAGTACTTTGCGTTCATCTTATTTGGCATATCAATTAAAATGACTTCAAAATTCTTGCCGAGTTTTTTGTCTAGCGTTGCTTTCCAGCCTTTTCTGCGAGTCCAATATCTTTCAAAATCAAGTTTTACGTTCTTTAAAAGGGCGATATATTCTTTATACGTTTTAAATGTATTCCCGCCATGGACTAAAAATATTTGGATTTTATTTTTCATTAGCTTTATTTTCCATAAAAAATCTTTACCAACTTCGGTAAATCAGCTTTAGTTTTTTCACCGTTGGCGATACGTTCAAATAACGCTTTTGGAGTTAGCCAGAAATATTCAACAAAGTCATTTTTATTGTAATCCGGTGTCTCATTCATTTTTATTTCGTAAACATTCATATGCGCAGACACGTTATCTTTTTGCGGCGTTAAGTGTCCAAGAAGGCGGTAGGGGACTTTATCGGTATCAATATTTAATTCTTCTTGGGTTTCGCGTTTTAACGTGTTTTCATAAGATTCGCCGCCCTCTACATGGCCACCCATACTCATATCTAAGCATAAGGGGAATATTATCTTATCTGCGGTACGGCGAGGTATCCACATTTTACCCTTTGAATTTACGACAAAAGCGTTCACTACTCGGAAATTGGAAAGATTTTCGGCATAAATTTCCGACCGTTTCTTTTTACCAATAACATTATCGTTTTCATCAACAAGGTCTAAATATTCGTCTTGGTCTATTGTTGGTTTGTCCATTATGGCTATCTGTTTAGGATTATTATATATGAATTGGGGAAAGTTGGAAACTGCGCACTAATTTATTGACGTTGGCTTTATTTTGGCTTAATATTCTATTTAGCAAACAATGTAATAATGCCTTGTTTTAAAAACTCAAGACAAGAAGGGAGGAATGATGTATGTTTAATAGGGAAGCGTGGAAAAAAAGGTTGATCGCTCTGCTTTTAGAGAAGTCTTTTAAATATAGCGACGACCCGCCGTTCACCTTGGTTTCTGGGCGTAAGAGTTGTTACTATTTCAACTGCAAGCCGGCCATGTGCAATCCGGAAGGCAAAGAGTTGGTCGGGGGAATGATTTTTGATCTTATTAAGGATCAGAGGATAGAAGCTGTTGGCGGCCTAGCTTTGGGGTCAGTGCCGATCTCCGGGGCGGTTTCACTTATTTCCCAGCTTAAGGGCGAACCCATGGGCGAATTCATCGTCAGGAAGGAAGTAAAGGATCACGGGGTTCCGGCCAAGCTTGAAGGAGACGTGGAGCCCGGCCAAAAGGTGGTCGTGGTTGATGATGTTATAACAACTGGCGGTTCCACTATCACGGCGATTGAGGCAGCACGGGAATTTGGCCTAGTGGTCGCCAATGTAGTGGTAATTGTAGACCGTCAGGAAGGCGGCAGGGAAAAGATATTGGAACTTTGCCCCGGAATCACCCTTAAAGCGTTAGTGCTAAGAGACGAGGTTATGCGCTTTTATTCCGAAAAGAAGGGCGCCGCAATTCCTTAAAGTACGTTTTTACCGATTTAGCCGTCGCCGGTGTCATTACGGCGACTTTTTTTATTTATTCTTTCCACTACTTCATTGAATATAAAAATAGCCCCTATAAATAAAAGTTATTTTTACTGGCTTGTACCTCGGTCTAATACCAAGGCTTTTCAATCAGTATAAGGTTTTTTTATGGGTCGGAAAGGGGGTTTAGTGTGGAGAAGTTTTATTTTTATGGAAATCAAAAATAAGTAATATGAATATCCATACTGCTACTACCGCGAATTGAATTAATAATTCCGTTGTTCCTCCGGAAGTAACTGCGACAAGAGCTTTTTCTCCCAGAAAATATACTATAAGCCCTACCAGCAAATCCCAAAATATTACAGCTGAAACTGAATATGATATAAATTTTTTAAAAGGCATATGCAAAATCCCTGCTGCAGTATCCGTCAAAGCACTCATGCTGGGAAGCCAATAGCTCGTGAATATTGCCAGCGGGCCGTGTTTTAAAAGTTTGCCCTGAGCTTCTTCAATGGACGACTGAAGGCCGAATTTCATTAGTAATTTGTACCATCCGTATTTACCCAAAATGTAATTTGTGAAATGCGCGAGTATAAGACCAATAGTGCCTATTCCAATTCTCAACATTACCTCAGATAAAGAATGAGCGCTTACAACGCTGGCGAAAATAACAAACACTCCCGGGAAATAACTTCCAAAAAGGAGTATACCTTCAACGAATGCGCCGGCTAAAAGAATAACGAGGCCATAAGCATTAAACCATATATTAATGTACTGTATAAGTACTTCTGCACGAGGCAAGTCAAAAATATTCCAAACAACAAATAAAGAAATAATAGTGGCAAGCCAGCCAAGTGGCAAAGATAAAAGTTTTAGGTAATATTTCATTATAAATCTGTCAGCTACCGGGCTGCGACCCTCACCGGCACTAATTTCTCCTTATAAAATCTCACTTTCTATTTTATCACTTTGGTTCGAATCCCGGAAGGGTAGATTGAAATTGTTTATTTTAACCTAATTTCATTTCTAAATCGGCGCAGTCGCAAAAACTTTCTTTTTAGAAAATTCAATCAATAAAATTTCTATTAAGCTGATAGAAAGAATTATAGCCCACTCCGTTGCACCCAGAGATTGCGTAGTCAAAATTTTCTGCAGAACTGGAAGATATATCGCCCCAACAAGCAAAATAACCGAGATGGTTACCGCTCCAACTAAATAGCGATTGGAAAATATGTCTTTTCGGAATATTGTTCTCTTAAATGAGCGAACACTGAAGGCAAAGACCAAAGAATCAAGGCACATTAAAGCAAATACTATCGTTCTCGTTTTGTGCAAATCCCCGGTCAATTTCCAAAGAAAAAAGAATGACAAAAACGCCGCCAAGCCGGTAATAAAAAAAATGGCGGTCATCCAAAGCTTTAACGGCCTATTTAATATTGGTTCTTTGGGGTTTCTTGGTTTCTCATCCATTACTCCCTTTGTTTCCTGTTCAGTGGTAAGGGCAATATCAGGCAGGCCGTCTTCCACGAGGTTTATCCAAAGAATTTGGGCGGGCAACAAGGGGAGGGGGAATCCCATTGCCATGCTTCCCAAAAATAAAAAGAGCTCGGAAAAATCGTCTGCTACCAAATATACAAATACTTTTCGAACATTGCCAAAAATAACCCTGCCTTGTTCAATCGCTTTTACTACGGTTTTGAAATTGTCGTCCAATAGCACCAAATCAGCCACTTCTTTTGCCACATCCGTGCCTGAACCCACCACAACTCCGATATCGGCGGATTTAAGAGCCGGAGCGTCATTAACCCCATCGCCAATCATTGCCACTATTTCTCCGTTAGCTTGAAGCGCCCCAACAATTCGTAATTTATGGCGTGGAGAAACGCGAGCGTAAATGGTGATGGTTTTTGATTTTTCTTTTAATTCGTCCTCGCTCATTATTTCCAATTCCTTGCCTTCAACTATGTTTTCGTCTTTTATCTCAAGGCCGATTTCTTCAGCAATCGCTTTGGCGGTAAGTTGATGGTCTCCTGTAATAATAATTGTGCGGATGCCGGCTTTCTTGGCAATCAAAATTGAATCTTTGGCATCTTGGCGAAGCGGGTCTTTGAGAGCGATGAAACCGACAAGCGAAAGTTCTTTTACCAATTCGGAAAGATTCTGGTATTTTGTTTCGATGGCATAATTTTTATGAGCGCAGGCAAGAACTCTTAACCCTTTTTGTGTGAGTATTTCCAGTTTAGCTATCAATTTATTCGCTTCGGCGGTGCCCAATTTTTCCATTCTGCCGTCAATATCCAAATTAACGGAACGGGCAATAATTTCTTCCGGCGCTCCGATGACGTAAAGCATATTTTGCTTATCATCTTTGCGATGAAATGTGGCGGCGAATTTGTAATCTGATTCAAAGCTGATTCTATCCAACACGGGATATTGCCGTTCAAGCGCTTGCTTGTTCAAGCCCGACTGCATTCCCGCCAAAAGCAGCGCTTTTTCGGTCGGTTTGCCTCGCACTATCCATTCCTGTAATTCGGCCTCTGGGTTTTCCACGAAAGCATCATTCGTTAAGGTGGCGATTTTCAACGCCGAAATATGCGACTCAACGCCGTTTGCATTTTCATTTTTGGCAAGCCCGCTAATGCTATCGCTCACCAATTCTCTCGCGCCTGTTAAAATCTGGCTTACTTGCATTTTTCCTTCGGTAAGAGTTCCTGTTTTATCGGTGCAAATAACAGTTACGCTCCCCAAAGTTTCCGTGGCGGCAAGTTTTCTTACTAGGCCGTTTTGTTTGAAAATGCGCCGCATTCCCAAAACCAATATGACGGTAATCGCCGGGAGCAATCCTTCGGGAATTGCTGAAACTGCGAGAGCCAAAGCAGCGACAAAGACATCGGTGAAATTCTTTTCGGTAAAATAACCCTCAATTAAAACAACAACGATAATAGAAAGAATAAATGCTCCGGTAATTCTTGAAAGCGAGGCAATTTTTTTCTGGAGCGGGGTCTTATGTTCTTTTGTTTCTTTGAGAAGCGATACGACTTCGCCGATTTGCGTATTAATGCCGGTAGCGACAACAACCATTGTTGCCCGTCCTTCTTCCACGATTGTACCCATAAAAACAGTATTCGTTCTTTCGGGGAGCTGGGCCGACTCGGGAACGACATCATCCGTTTTCTTTTCAACCGCTTGTGATTCGCCGGTAAGACTTGCCTCGTTTATTCTTAACCCTTTTGATTCAATTATGCGTCCGTCTGCCGGTACTTTGTCTCCTGATTTCAAAAGCACCACATCGCCGACTGCCAACTCTTCGCTGTCAATTTCTTTTTCATAACCGTCTCGCCATACTTTTGCCCTAATCTTAACCATTCTCTTTAAAGCGAGGAGCGATTGGTTGGCTTTGTTTTCTTGATAGAACCCAACGGTGGTGTTAATGAATAACACGATAATGATAAAAATTGAATCGGAATAATGTTTTAGCGACAAAGAAATAACAACTGTTGTAAGTAGAATATACATCAACGGACTATTGAACTGGCTTAAAAATAGCCGTATCTTAGAATACGGTTTTTCTTGGGGCAGAACGTTACGCCCGAAATCTTTTAATCTTTGATTGGCTTCCAAATTAGTAAGCCCTTCTTTTCTGCTTTTAGTTTTAGAGAAAACCTCCGCAAGCGAGAATGCGTGCCAATTTTTTTTCATGTATCTATTCTATCAAAAAACCGTCGTTTTGACGACGGTTTTAATGCGCAAATAACGTTTGTTTGGGATTGTTACTCGCTACTGGTTATTTTTCTTAAACATTTTGTATAACGGCTTTATACAGGCTAAAACAAAAATGACCGCATACCAATACCAATCTAAAGCGAGTATCGGCTGCCAAAGCTTAGCTAACATTAAAGCAAAAGCTAAAACGGCAAGCTTTACAAAACCGAAGTCTGTCCAATTTAAGTTTTTTACTTTCGAATCCGTCCAAGTTGTAAAACTCATATTTTAAGTTATTAAATTATTTCCGTTTCGACCTTTATTCTGGTTCGATGTCCCAGATGGGTATGGGTCTAGGGCACAGGAAACCGATTGAAAAAATACTGATAAAATCTACGTATCTCGGTCTCTCGATACTGCGCTGACTAGTGCTGCCGGTCTTCCACTCTAACTAGCACTAATTTCTCCTCATAAAATCTCATTTTTTATTTTATCACTTCGGTTTGAATCCTGGAAGGGGGGGCTAAGTCACTCTTCGACGATTTTTTCTGTTAATTATTTTTTTCTTATTTTAATTGCATTGCCTTCGTTTAAAGCTTCAGCAACTTTTTTCCGAGCTGAAGTTAAAA
>QYPD01000001.1 GCA_007279775.1 Spirochaetia bacterium
ACGCCGATTGATTTCGCTTACTCCATTCATAGCACGGTTGGCGATGAATGCGTCGGAGCAAAAATAAACGGCAAAATCAGTCCGCTCGACCATCAATTGCAGTCTGGCGACATGGTGGAAATTTTAATGCAGAAAAGTAAAAGACCTTCGGAATCGTGGTTAAGGTTTGCTAAAACGGACCAGGCAAGGAGAAAAATAAAATCTAGATTAAAAGAATCAAACAGTTTTACTCAAAAAAAGAGCACGCGTACGGAATTTAGAATCGTGATTTCAGACAGGATAGGAATTTTAAAAGATATTACCGCTGTTGTTTCGCGTTCGCGTATTAATATAGCAAATGCCAATTTGATTAAAACCGGCAGTTTCCCAAATATAAAATTAGTTTGCGATTTAAGCGATAAAAGAAAAATAGAAAGCTTGGTCTTCAAGCTGAAAAAAGTGAAAGGAGTGAGAGAAATAAGTTATAAATCCGTTTGAATTTTTCGGATGATTCCCTGGATTTCTTCAGGAGAATAAAAAGAGATTATGATTTTTCCTTCTTTTCGGCCTTTTTCTATTCTTACTTTGGCGCCTAAGAGTTCGGCGAGTTTTTCTTGAAGGTCAAGCATTTCCGGGTCAATAGTTGTATTTTGTATATTGTATTTTGTATTTTGTATTTTACCGCCGATTCTTAGTTTGAGCTCGCGGACGCTTAAATTTTTTTCAATAAGTTCTTTAAAAAGTCTTTGCTGTTGAGACTGGTCTTCAATCGTCATAAGCAAGCGGGCTTGGCTTTCATTTATTTGATTTTTGGCAATGGCATCTTGAATTTCGGTTGGCAAACTCAAAAGCCGCAAGGCGTTGGCGATTGTTTCTCTGCTTTTGCCTATGCGGGTCGCGACTTCCCTTTGAGTCAAACCGAATTCGTCTTGAAGCTTGGCGTAAGCGCGGGCGGTTTCAACAGAATTAAGATTTTGCCTTTGAAGATTTTCAACTATTGCCAATTCCAATTGATTGGCTTTGGTTTCAACGCTTCTTATTATCGCAGGCACTCTTTCCCAACCGAGTAATTTCGCCGCCATTAAGCGCCTTTCGCCAGCAATAAGCTGATATTCCACATCGGCGCCGAATTCTTTTTCTATTTCTATTTTTAAAACTACAATCGGTTGAAGAATGCCGAATTCGCGGATTGAAACCGCTAATTCTTTCAGGGATTCCTGGTCAAATTCTTTTCTCGGTTGAAGGGGGTTTGATTTTATTTTTTCGACTTCAATATGGAAGATGGCGTCTTTGACCATCGGTTTTTGTCTCGAAAAGCCGCGGTCTCGCTCACCCAGCCGTTCGCTCGCCGCTTGCTCTCGGCCTTCGCTCCCCCGACCGTGGTCGGGGACCATGCCCGCTCCGGCCTGCGAGACACTTTTCTCAACAAAAACCGCTGAATTTTTATCAGGGTTTGTTGAGCGGAAAGTATCAACCTCCTTTTGGTTGGGCTGCGATTCGTTTTGTGAAATATTTTTCTCAACAAAAACTACAGGCTCGTTTTTTTGGCCGTTTGTTTGTTGGTTAGGAACGTTTTTTTTCGGAATTAAAGATTCTAATCCTTTGCCGAGCATAAATATAATCCCAATCTACGAATTTATCCGAATTTTCGAATGGCTACGAATACTTTTGTAGTTATTCGTATTTATTTGTAGATTCGGATGAATTTGTATTTTCGGATTGCATTATTTCTTTCGCCAATCTTTCGTATGCTTTGGCGCCTTGTGAATTCGGGTCGTGCAAAATTATCGGCTTGCCGAAACTTGGCGCTTCGGCCAAAGAAACGGAGCGGGGGATTTCGGTGTCAAACACTTTGTGCGGGAAATGAGTCCTCACTTCTCTGGCGACTTCGCGCGAAAGTTTTTCTCTTTTATCATACATCGTCAGAAGCCCTCCGGCAACTTTTATTTGCCGTCCGAGGTTGTTATTTATCAAATCTATTATTTCTAAAATTTGCCCGAGCCCTTCAAGGCTATAATATTCGCATTGAATAGGAATTAAAACTTCGTCCGATGCCACAAGGCCATTAAGAGTTAGTAAATTTAAGCTTGGAGGTAAGTCAATAAAGATATAATCATATTGATGCCGCAGGCGGTTGATGAATTTGCGGAGCAAGAATTCGCGTTCTTCCAAGCCGACAAGTTCAATCAATGCGCCACTTAAATTTTGGTTTGCCGGAATCAGGTGATGGTTATAAATAACGGTGTTTCTGATGAGTTTATCAATATCGGCGTAGCCTATCATGCCGTGATAGATGTTGTCGGTGACGCTTTTTGGGTCAATGCCGAGCCCGGAAGTGGCGTTTGCCTGCGGGTCAAAGTCAATCAATAAAACTCTTTTTCCAAGAGCCGCAAGATAACTTGATAAATTGACGGATGTGGTTGTCTTCCCAACGCCCCCTTTGGAATTACAAATAGATATAACCTTCGCCATATCCATATTTTAAACTTTTTCTTGATTTTATCAAGAAAATATGTTTAATTATTGAGATATGCCGTGGTGGCGGAATGGCAGACGCACGCGCCTCAAGAGCGCGCGGGAGCAATCCCATGAGAGTTCGACTCTCTCCCGCGGCACCAGAAAGGAAAAGTCAAAGAGTTTTGGTTCGCCTCGCTTCGCTCGGTGACTAATTCGTATTGGATTTTGGGGGCAAAAACGAATTGGCGGTTTCGCAAAATATGGTTCGAGCCGATGTTTTTCAGAAATGTTGTCATTTCGGAAGGATTAGGAGAGGAAAGCAGATTAGCGGCTTGATTCAAGGATTTTACAAACTCACGAGCCGGTTCGAGCCAAGACAATCCTTTTGTCTCAAAGTCGGTGATTTTTTCGTTTAACGCGACCTTTCGTGAAAGCAAACTCTGTTTTTTGGTGGCGTATTCTTCTGTAGATAAAGCGTCTGCTAAATAGATGTCTAGCAGTTTTTGAAGTTTTGCCTCAACTTGTGCTAACTGCTCTTTCAAAACACTAACTTCGCTTTGTGCGTCCTCTCTCGCTTTATCCTGTTCGCTGTCTAACGCCGCCAAAACTTTTTCGGTGTCTCGGCTCGATAAAGAAACTTTTTGAAGATAAGAAGTGATTTGTTCGGTTAATGCTTCCTCGCGGAGATAATGCTTTTCTTGGCACAACCCTTTTTTCTTGGTGCAACGATAGTAGTTATGACCTTTTTGTTTCTCGGCAGTTATTGAGCAACCGCACGAAGCACATTTGAGAAGGCCAAGAAAAGCAAAATTATTTTTGTGAGATTCCTGTACTTTTCCTCGTTTACTCATCACTTCTTGGCAAGTATCAAAAAGTTTCTTTGAAATTAACGGCTCATGTTGTCCCTCAAAAATTTCCCCTTTCCATTTCATCAAGCCAAGATAGAAAATATTTTGTAGATTTTTCTGGATATTGCTAATGACCAACTTTTTCCCAAGATTGCCACGCAGGTTATTTTCCTCACACCAATTTGCGAGAGAGTGAAGTGTATATGCTCCGGTAGCGTACATTTCAAACATTTTGCGAACCTTAGAGGATTTCTCGCTATCAACATCAATACCGCGTGTTCTAGGATTATTGGTGTAACCCACCGGAGCCCAGCCGGGCCATACGCCATTTCGTATCTTTTGCCGTAAACCTCTTTTCACATTTTCTCGCAAATTATCTACAAAATATTTACTCTGTCCGAAAGCAATGCTCAACATGAATAATCCTTGTGGGGTTGGCTCAAACCAAAAGGTGGGGAATTTGAGGGACCTAATCAAGCCACGATCTACGAAGTGGATTATCTTACCGCCATCTACAGAATTACGCGCAAGACGGTCTGGGTGCCACGAAATAATGCCGTCTGCTTTCCCTCTTTCAATCAATGACAACATTTCTGCGAATTTCATTCGCCCGGGTTCTTTTGCGGTTTTGGCTTCCTGAAAGGAAGCGACAATTTCAAGTTTTTCTTTGGCGGCATACTCTTGCAACTCTACGAGTTGCGCTTCAATTGAAAGTACTTGTCGGTCATCTTCTTCAGTAGATTTTCTTGCATAAAGTATGTATTTCATAGTTTTATTAAATTAAAGATTAAAAATTTTTCTTCCTTCAAAATGCGAAACCGCCAATTCGTTTTTGCCCCCAAAATCCAATACGAATTAGTCACCGAGCGAAGCGAGGCGAACCAAAACTCTTTGACTTTTCCTTTCTGGTGCAGTATTCTTGAATTAGTCCGAACGCATTTCGCCGCCTGCGGCGGCGAGGAATTCCCCCCGCGAAAATTCGGAAAGGCGGCAGAGCCGCACCGCTCAAAACCGCAAAAGAACCCGGAGAAAAACATCGGCTCGAACCATGTTTTAATTTTGAGGGAAGAAAAATTTTTAATCATAAGAATTAATTTATGTTAGCAACTTCACTTTTTATCATCGTAGCCCTCATCATGTTGACTGTTGGATATTTTGCCGGAAGAAAACAAGATGATGAAGGATACAACTTATACAATCGTAAATTGCCGATGCTTGGGTATTTAGTATCATATGCGGCTACTTTTATCGGTGCTGGGTTTTTCATAACTGGCACAGCTTACGCTTATCGTTACGGACTTGGTTTGGCTTGGTTTTTTCTCGGAATGATTTTTGGCATAATCATTTTTGGCTATTTTGCTAAATCTCTAAAGGAAAAAACAAAGGATTTGGGACTGCATACTTTACCTGATTTTTTTAGCTGGCGGTTCGGTGTAAAAGCGGCAAAAGTTTTAACATTCATTACCCTTTTATTATTGGCTGGCGACATTTCTATTCAACTCATTGGCGGTGGAAAGCTTTTACAATCTCTCGGGGTGCTAGATTATTCGGTGTCGGTCGGCATTACTGTTGTGGTTGTGGCGGCATATTTGATATTTAGTGGTTTTCGTGCAGTGATATGGACTGATTATGTGCTCATGAGTGCAATAATTATTCTTACTGGTATTCTTGCTGTTTTCAGTGGAAAATATTTTCAACCGACACCGGAACAATTAAATCTTTTCACTGTCCCTATCGGCACTACCCTTGGTTTTTTTCTTTTTGGTTTATTTGGACCTTTTTCAATTTCAACTTATTACCAAAGAGTTTTTGCCGCCGAATCGGGCGAAACTGCTCGGAAAGGAACTTGGCTTAGCAGCTTGGCGATTTTATTGCCGGGTGCTGGATTGTTCATAATCGGAATGACGGCAAAAAATTTATTTCCAAATATCGACCCCGATATTGCTTTCCTTCGCATTATCCAGCTTGGCGGACAAACTATCGCTCTTGTTGGGGCTCTAGTTTTGTGGGCCGCACTCATGAGCACTGTTGATACCTTAACTTTTGCCGGAAGCCAAATTTTTTGCAAAGATTTACTCGGAAAACCACTTAGCAAAAAGAATGTTGGCGTTGGTATTGTTATTCTGCTTGGTTTGGGTTTAATCATTAGTTTTGCTTTACCGTCTGTGACCGCCGTTGCTTTAATGTTTTTGGGTGGCGGAATGGCTGTAGCCCCGTCGGCATTTTTCCAGTGGTTTATGAAAACTCTAAAACAATATTCCGTAATTACTTCTTTGGTAACTGGCATTATCGCTCTATTTTTGTATGCCGCCACAAAAGGTATAAGTCCAAATGTCGTTGCTGTTTCTTTTGCTGTTTCAACTATTGTTTTACTTTCAGTCCATTTCATTGGAAAATTATTTAGCCGCCAAAGAAAAACTTGAAATTGTCAGCGGTGCGGCTCCGCCGCCTTTCCGAATTTTCGCGGGGGGAATTCCTCGCCGCCGCAGGCGGCGAAATGCGTTCGGACTAATTCAAGAATACTGCACTTAATAAAAATTGAAAAATAAATCATGACATTCATAATTGCCACAATAGTAATAATTATAGGAGTTATAATATTTTCATTTACTATTAGTAATAGTATCCTAATAATATTTTTTGCTATTCCGTTTACAAAAAAGCTAGAAAATATTTCTTTATTAAAATCAGGCAACCACATAATTCGTAGTTACATCATAAAATTATTTATTCAGATCGCTATTTTTTTTGCAACAACAATATTTTTCTACATTTATTTTTTAAATGACGCATTTGTTAGCTTAATGGTTGGCTATGCTTTTGGCGTTATAGGTATTATTATAAAAATAAAAGAATTTAGCTTAAATATGAATAATTTTGCGGATTATTTTGGAGCAAACAAAGATTATTTTTGGAAAGAGCTGATTGTTAAATATAATGAGGATAGAAATAAATTGTTGGAGTTTATAGTTGTTGCATTAAAAGAAAAAAATAATCATGAAAACTGAGGATACTCTATATATAAAAATTCTTATTTGGGCATATCAAAGGCAGGAAGCTGGCTTTAGTTGGGGAGACTTGAAAAAAGAATTTGGATTAAGTTTAGAACAAGAGCAATGGGTACAAAAAGTATTTCGCTCTAATATGCCTGTGAACAATAATCTGATTGATCATTTGAGCTATAACGAGCAAAAAGATGAGCATCTTTTTGTAATAACATCAAAAGGTACATCTGCTGCTATTGAATATTTAAACTTAATGGAGGCAAAAATAAGTAGTAAACGAGCAGAAAAAATTGCACTTGTTGCTATCGTTATAGGAGTAGTGGTTGGTGTATTTCAGATTATTGTTGGTCTCTGCGGTTAACTCCTTAACCCGTCCGAAATTCACTAAAAGACATGCTCCAAAACGAACCCTTTGTTATTTATAAAGACAAAAACTTTCTGGCGGTTTATAAACCGGCAGGCTTGTTGGTACATCCAGCAGGAAGCTTGAAACTTGAAACTCAAAACTTGAAACAGGCTGCTTTAACGGACTGGCTGTTGGAAAATTATCCCGAAGTAAAAAATGTGGGTGACGAGCCGGAAATCCGGCCGGGAATAGTACATCGTTTAGATAAAGATGTTTCCGGAATTATGTTAATTGCCCGAAATCAGAAATATTTTGAATATTTAAAAAATCTTTTTCAAACTCGGCAAATTAAGAAAAATTATCTGGCTTTAGTTTATGGCGAAGTCAAATCAAAAACGGGGACAATAGACAAGCCGATTTCAATAAAAACGGGGACGATTAAAAGAACGGTTTGGCAAGGTAAAAATGAAAAAGAGGCGGTGACGGAATATGAAGTTATAAAATATTATCAGCATGAATCAGATTCAAATCAGCATGAATCAGCGACTTTCAGCTTGCTGAAAGTTAGTCCAAAAACCGGGCGAACTCACCAGATAAGAATTCATTTGGCTTCAATCGGCCATCCGATTATTGGAGATTCACTTTATGGCAAGAAAACGAACCCGTTTGGCTTAAAAAGGATATTTTTGCATGCCGAATCGTTGGAATTTAGCCCCGCGGAAGGCGAAAGAATCAAACTGGAAGCGGAATTACCGGATGAATTGAAAGGTTTGCTAAAAGGGGAGAACTTTAATTGATGTAATTCAGAGTATTGTTCTAATTTAAATAGAATTCTTTACAAACTATTTTTAGGAAGGAGGTGAAAGAATATGTGTTGGTTTTGCAGTAATAATGACGATGAAGGTAGAAGATTGATTATTGAAAGGGGGAATAAACAAACAAGTGTTCTTCTTTGTGTCCCGTGCTATTCCAAATTTGAAGCGCACGGAATCGTAATTTGCCAGAAATGCGGAAATCTGTATCTCCGTAATGACGGCAATTACGTTGTTGAGTATCTCTCGGATTGCGAACGCTGTCATGTTAATGTGGTGCCGTTTGCATTGAGAAATGGAAATGGCGCAACGGCTTAAATCGGGAGAGAAACCGGAAGTTCCGACGAATTCCTCCCGATTTTTTTATTTTTACGGCGATTCTTGACTATGTTCTAAAAACGTATTAGTATATTCGTACCTAAATTAGTAATTAGTTGATTTTATATGATTCCAGAACAAATTTTAAAACAAATAAAGCCGGGCGCCACGGTGGCTGTCCAAGACAAGCTTGGGACTTTTAAAGGCGTGGTTTTGGCGAGAAAGCACGGCAAAGAAAGCGGGGCCACTTTTACGGTGCGCGCGACTTTGCATGAAGTTGGAGTGGAAAAAATTTATCCTATAAATTCTCCAAATATCGTGAAGGTAAAAATCGTCAGCTCGCCGAAAAAGGTGCACAAATCAAAACTTTACTTCCTTAGAGGTTTTTCAAAGAAAAAAACTCGCCAGAAAATCGGGTCGGCAGCTTAAAATTTTATAAGATTTTGCGCGGGTGTCGTAATCGGTAGCCGAGCAGGATTGAGGTTCCTGTGGCCGCAAGGCCGTGGAGGTTCGAGTCCTCTCCCGCGCACCAGTAGTAACTTGTTCGGAATTAAGAGTATGGAGCGATTTTGCGGAAGCCAAAATCGCGCTTTGATTTTCGCCAA
>QYPD01000016.1 GCA_007279775.1 Spirochaetia bacterium
GTGGAAAAATTATCTTTCAACTTACGGGGCAAGAGTTATCGCCCAAGCAGAGCAATTTCAAGATGACATTGATGTTTTGAACTCTTAACATCAACTAATTACTAATGTTTGTACGAATATACTAATCCATTATATTTTGTTCCCATTAGTATATTAGTAAGTGATTAGTTATTAGTTGATTTCTTAAACGCCCTCACTATCGGATCTAAATCTCCTTCCAATATTTTTTCAATATTGTGGAATTTTTTCCCGATGCGGTGGTCTGTGGCTCGGTCGTCGGGGAAATTATACGTTCTTATCTTTTCCGAACGGTCGGCGGAGCCAATTTGTTCGCGGCGCATATCCGTTACCGAGCCGGTCGCTCTAATTTGTTCCATCTCAAAAAGTTTGGCGCGCAAAACATCCATCGCTTTTTCGCGGTTGGCGTGTTGGAATCTTTCAGAGCGGGAAGCAACTACGATGCCCGTGGGTTTGTGGAGAATTCGAACGGCGGTTTCAACTTTATTTACGTTTTGTCCTCCGGGTCCGCCGGCGCGGCAAAAAGTGGCTTCAAGGTCGCTGTCTTTTATTTTCACCTGGCGGGCTTCAACCATGGGTAAAATCGCCACTGAAATTGTTGATGTGTGCACCCGGCCGGCTTTTTCCGTTTTGGGAATTCTTTGGACTCTGTGGACTCCGGACTCTTGTTTGAGAGAAGCGTAAGGTTCTGGAAACTCCTGAACGGACCCCGTAGCAGACTTGTCTTGCTGCGGGGCGTGGATTTCGGCGCTAAAAGTTTTATAGCCGTCGAGCGAACTTTGGCTTGAGTCAATAATCACGAATCTCCAGCCCCGTTTTGCGGAGTATTTTTGATACATCCGCGCCATGTCGGCGGCAAAAATGGCGGCTTCGTCTCCGCCCGCCCCCGCCCGTATTTCCAAAATAATTTTATTTGTCATTTGGGGCCCGCCTTTTTATTTCTTCTTTTCCGCTTTGGCTTTTCTCTGCGCTTTCTTTTCGGTCTTTTTTCTAATTGGCTTTGTCGATGCTTTTTCTTTTCTGGCTCTAAATCTTTCGATTCTTCCGGCGGTATCTATTAAATTGGTCTTGCCGGTGTAAAAAGGATGGCAAGCGCTGCAAAGCTCGACTTGAATTTTCGGTTTAGTGGAACCGAACGTGAATTCTTTCCCGCAGGCGCATTTAATCTTTGCTTTCGGAAAGTATTTGGGGTGAATGTCTTTTTTCATAAATATAATACCAATCTACGAATTTATGCGAATCTACGAATGGCTACAAATACGTTTCGGATTTATTCGGATTTGTTTGTAGATTCGGATGTATTCGTAATTTTGGATTGCTTTATATTATCACCGTTTTCTTGGCTTGACAAGCCCCCGTAGCCTGCTAAAATAATGACACTTCAGAAAAGTGGTAAATTGGCAGGTTTGAAAGCGCTTTGAAAATTAAATAGTTAATTGAGTAATTAACAAATCAGAATTTTTTTAGTTGTCCCAATCTTTGTCTAAATTTTCAAGCATGTAGAGCGCAGAAAATTTAGCAACAAAATTGTGTCTCGCCGAAGTCGTAAGACGAAGGCGGACCGATTTATTTTGACCCGCCTCCGCTCTTTGAGCTTTGGCGAGGTCTAAAAATAGTTGCTAAAAATTCTTCGCTTTTTAACTTGAATTTTTAGACTATTTTTGAGAGTTTGATCCTAGCTCAGGATGAACGCTGGCGGCGTGGATAAGGCATGCAAGTCGAGCGGTCCTGTCGAAGACAGGACTCACGAATAAACACTAATAAAGGCGCTTCGCGCTACACGAATAGACACTAATCACGAATAAATATTTTGTGATTCGTGTTGATTCGTGTTGCGAGCAAAGCGAGCTAATATTTGTGTAGATTCGTGGGTCCCGCCTTCGGCGGGACAGCGGCGAACGAGTTAGTAATACCCTGGTACATACCTTGAAGTGGGGCATAGCTGGTCGAAAGATCAGATAATTCCCCATGGTCCGATAATTGAATTATGTTCACAACTTTAAATTTCTAATTCCGAATTTCTAATTTCTAAAAAACGTTTTGGAATTTGAAAATTGGAGTTTGGAATTTTAAAGCGATTTGCGAGTATAGTTCAGTTATCGGTAAAGATGCAAATCGCTTCAAGATTGGCCTAGGTCCGATCAGCTAGTTGGTAAGGTAATGGCTTACCAAGGCAATGACCGGTAGGAGGGGTGAGAGCCCGATCTCCAACGACGAAACTGAGACACGGTTCGTACACCTACGGGTGGCAGCAGTCGAGAATATTCCACAATGGGCGAAAGCCTGATGGAGCGACGCCGCGTGCAGGAAGAAGGCCTTCGGGTCGTAAACTGCTTTTAATTGAGAGAAAGCCGAGCACATAATTTGGAAGTTTCATTACGCGAATGAAGTATTTTTTTGCGTAGTGCCAAATTACGTGCTCGGTTGATAGTACCAATTGAATAAGGGGTTCCTAACTCTGTGCCAGCAGGAGCGGTAATACAGAGACCCCGAGCGTTATCCGAATTTATTGGGCGTAAAGAGCGAGTAGGGGGCTTTTTAAGTCTAACGTTAAATCCCGACGCCTAACGTCGGGACCGCGTTGGATACTGAAAAGCTTGAGGACGTAAGAGGCAGATGGAACAGCCGGTGTAGGGGTAAAATCCGTTGATATCGGCTGGAACACCAAAGGCGAAGGCATTCTGCTGGGACGTTCCTGACCCTGAGTCGCGAAAGCGTGGGCAGAAAAAAGGATTAGATGATTGGCTGTTCATATTTCTCGCCAATAACTTTTCACTTGGAATAAATCGGGATAATTTTTATCATTTGTTTTAACGGAAAATGTCGAACTCAACCAATCTTACGAAGTTCAACTTCGTAAGATTTGGGATTCAGACAGCGACATTTTCCTAACTACTGATAAAAATTACCTCGCGATTTATAAACCAAGTTCAAAGAAATATTGGCTCAAAATATGAGCAGTCAATCCCACCTGGGTAGGTGGAATAGTCCCCGAGCACATAAAACTTTATGTGCTTGGCAAACTCGGCTATATGCTGGAAAATCTGCGAATGTCGGAATACCGAAAGGTAAAAATTTCTGGCCGATGCAGACAATCAGCAGGAAACCATAGAAAGGAGGTTTAACATGAAAGGAAAAATTCAAGTGAAGGTCCGATTTTATTCGTCGGACCAACATGACCCAACTTCTCCTCCGCCGAATAACTATCGGCTAGAGGTGGAAATTGGGAGTGTAGCGTTATTGCCCGACTATCGACATCTTTCGAACTGGGGAAAAACGTTCGGTTGTATGCCGCGAGAAGAAGCAATGGCGCTCGCTCGAAAAGTCGCTGATGCCCTTGGGGTAGAAGTGATTGTCGAGAATGAACCAGAAATGGAATCTTACCGCTAATGGGATCCTCAGAGACTACACGCCGAGGTCGTTCTTTGCAGTTAAAATACGCGAGGAAAGTCGAGCAATCGAGTTTCCTCGCACCTTCATTTTGCATTTTGATTTTTGCATTTTGAATTTAGCTGTAAAGCAGCGATATGATATAGTCCGAACTCTATGGCGACATAGAGAGACCGGTAGAAATATCCGGTTCGCGCAAAAATTAAGCGAGTGAATATTGTCGAGAAAACCGTCTCGCAGGCCAAGCGGCCATGGTGTCTCGCAAAGCGAGACGAGCGAGGCCGACCTGCCTGCCGGCAGGCAGGGAGCGAGCGCAAATTCCTCGGTGGGGAATTTGATAGCGTGTTTTCGAAACAATATTTACGAGTATTTTGCGCAGTAACAAAATTGTAGATACCCTTGTATTCCACGCCCTAAACTATGTCTACTAGCTGTTTCGAGTGTCGACCCTCGGAGTGGCGAAGCTAACGCGTTAAGTAGACCGCCTGGGAAGTACGGCCGCAAGGCTAAAACTTAAAGGAATAGACGGGGACTCGCACAAGCGGTGGAGCATGAGGTTTAATTCGACGGTACACGAGGAACCTTACCAGGGCTTGAAATTCAGACGAAAACTGTTCGAAAGGATGGTTGTCTCTCAAGGACGTCTGGACAGGTGCTGCATGGTTGTCGTCAGCTCGTACTTTGAAGCGTTCCCTTAAGTGGGGTAACGAGCGCAACCCTCGTTCTGCGTTACAAGTGTCGCAGAAGACCGCCCCCCTCTTTGAGCACAAGCTCAAAGAAAAATTATGACAATGACTTTTGACAATGACAAAATAAATTTGTCATCGTTATTGTCATAATTCATAGTTATTCTTTGTTCGCTTGCGAATAAAGAGGGGGGAGGAAGGTGAGGATGACGTCAAATCCGCATGGCCCTTTGATGCCCTGGGCTACACTCATGCTACAATGGACGATACAATGGGAAGCCAAGGAGTAATCCGGAGCAAATCCCATCAAAGTCGTCCCTAGTTCGGATTGAGGGCTGCAACTCGCCCTCATGAAGCCGGAATCGCTAGTAATCGCGCATCAGCTATGGCGCGGTGAATACGTTCTCGAGTCCTGTACTCACAATAAAAGCGCCAAGCAGGTTATAAACCCCCACACCAAAAAATTTGGCCGTGGCGGTTTGCCCTTTTACCAATTTTTGGTGTGGGGGTAAAACTAAATCGTTAAAATCGATTCCCGAGCGCATAAAAACGTTATGCGCTCGGCGTAGTTGAAAGATAGCCCCGATTCGCGAGAATCGCGGGTGGAGGATCTGGAAGCAAATCGCAGCCCAACAGCGTCCGCCATTTGGCGGAATGGGGGTCGAGCTATGACAGGGTGGTGAGCATAGCGAAGACCGATTAAAAACCATTTGAGGATGTGAAGAATAGTTTTATAATTGACCTTGGGAGATCTGACGTCTGTTCATGTTTTTATAGACATGATACAATAGAACTAACGCAGCGTCAGAAGTCAGCTGGATCGTAGTACCGCAGCACATAAAGCGTTATGTGCTCGGGAAGGCATCCACTCATTACATTATGTTTAATTCTGATTACATCGTGGGATTAATTGACGGCGAAGGCAGTTTTACGCTTTACGTCAGAAATCCGAAGAAGTTCGATTCAAAAAGGCGAGTCAAGGCGGAGCCGAGATTTTACGTAAAATTGGTCGCCAAGGACAAAAAAATACTTTATGAATTGAAAAATTTCTTCGGGTGCGGAAATGTTTATTTCCAAAAAGATAAAAGGAAGAATCATCAAAATTGCTATCGATATGAAGTAACGAATAGAAAAGATTTAGAAAAAATAATTATTCCTTTTTTCAAAAAACATCGTCCGAAATTTCCCTCAAAGCAAAAAGATTTCAAATTGTTTTGCGAATTATTCGCAATGATAAAGAAAGAATTTCATTTGAAACCCGAAGGCTTAGAAAAGATGTATCAGTTAAAACAGAAAATGCATTGAGCTCGCCGTATACGGGAAATCCGTCCGTGCGGTGGGAACATCAATTCTTAGTTCCAAAGAAAATAATCGCCCGTCAAGCCAAGGGAGCCGGGAATACCTAAACTCCGATTTCGATCGGCGCAGGGTAAGTTCGGTGACATGGGCTAAGTCGTAACAAGGCACCGGTAGCGGAAGCTGTCGGTGGACTAATTAAACTAATTAAGTAGTCGACATTGTGGCTCGCAACAGCGAGGCACGATAAGGTATTGGCCATAAAGCCTAAAATCATGGCTGGGGCAACTAAAAAAGTTCTGAAATCTTTACTTGGAATAAACTTGAAATAGTTATATAATTATATTATGAATAAAATACTTTTAGTTGAAGATGACACGTTTTTATCTTCTTTATTGAGAAATCGTCTTCAAAAAGAAAATTTGGAAGTTAGTTATGCAGCCGACGGCGAAGAGGCGATTAATTTTTTGAAATCAAACAGCCCTGATTTGATTCTTTTGGATATTATTTTGCCGAAGAAATCGGGATTTGAAGTGATGGAAGAAATAAGAAATAATCCGCAAATGCAGGGCAAAGAAATTCCAATAATCATTATTTCAAATTTGGGTCAGCCCGAAGACATTATCAGGGGCCAAGATTTGGGCGCCATAGAATATTTTATAAAAGCGAGAACTTCCATAGACGAATTAGTTAGAAAAATAAAAGAATTTCTTGCCCAGTAACACTACTTCAAGGAAGCGTCGCAAAATAAAAGTTATCCACATTTTTATTTTGAACAACTGTTAATTAAATGTTATCATTGAGTTAATGAAAAAAGGTTTTACTCTTATAGAACTTGTCATAGTTATCGCTATTTTAGCCGTTTTGGCTTCAATTGTGGTTTTGGTTTTGAATCCGGCCCAGCTTATGGCGCAAGCAAGAGATTCGCAAAGAATCTCCGATTTGAGCAGCGTTAAAATAGCCGTTGCTTTATATATTACAACAACTACTTCAACTCCAACCATAGGAACCGGGCCGACTTGCACCGTCACCGGATGCAATGTTAGCGGGCCTTTTGGCTCGGAAACAATAAGCACTTCAACGGCGGTAGACAGCACCGGTTGGGTGCCTGTTGATTTAACTGAAGCGGCCGGAGGCTCTCCTTTGCCGAGCTTGCCTTTGGACCCGACTAATTCCGGAAATTATTTTTACGCTTATAAAGGCGAAGATACGAACCACACTTTTGAAGTTGACGCGCGCCTTGAAAGCCAAAAATACAGGGATATGATGAAAAACGATGGCGGCAATAAAAATACTTGTTCAACCTACACGGAAGACACTTGTTATTACGAAATCGGGACTTACCCCGGGTTGAATATATAGCTTTATAGCGGCTTTGGATTTATACACATTTCGCTATTGTTTTAATATAAGTTTAAATTATAATAATCATATAAATAAAAGGTCGAAAGTTATATCTGAATATTTTTTATGAAAAAAGGTTTCACATTAATTGAGCTTGTAATCGTTATCGCCATTTTAGCCATTTTAGCCGCTGTGGTTGTTTTAACCTTGAATCCTGCGCAGCTTATGGCTCAAGCCAGGGATGCGCAAAGAATTTCCGATTTGGGCAGCGTTAAAAGCGCTATCGCGCTTTATTTAGCAACGGCGACAACTCCAGCCATTGGTGCTGGCGGTCCGAATGCTATGGCTTCAACCACAACGTGCACAGGTTTTTTCTCGTCAGCTTGCACGACGATAGTTACCTCGACACTCGTTACTACGGCAGGGTGGGTGCCGATAGCTTTAGCTGACACAGCAGGCGGTTCTCCGCTTTCCGCACTTCCGACAGACCCGACAAATAACGCCACATACCAATATGCTTATAAGGGCGATGCCACAAATTTTGTTTATAAGATAGTCGGAAAATTAGAAAGCGACAAATACAAGGTGGTTACAGGTCCAATGGGTACAGACGGCGGTAATAACGCTTCGAATTACGAGATAGGCACGAATCTTGCTTTATAGTTTAGACAAAGTGTCTTTATTATTGATTTTACCAATTTTAATCGTTTTCTTGGGAGCGCAAATTTTTTTGCGCTCCTTTGGTATAGGCGATCCGAAACTACGAATTCATCCGAATCTACAAATTTATCCGAATGATACGAGCAAAATTTATAAACATCTTTTTTTTGGGGCGGTAATTTTAACATTCTCCTATCTCGTTTTCCAAAGCTTCCAACAATATTGGGCTTGGGCCGGAAACGAATTATCCAAAAATCTTCTTCCGCCCTATCAAACTAATTATTTTATTTTTTACGTTTTTACCAGATTTTTCGCGCCATATTTAATTTCGCTTGCGGCGGCCTTGGTTTTTTTGTTTTCGGCGAAAATTTTAAACAAAAAATACGAAGAGCGGTTTTTTTATCCCGAAGAAATTTATCTTGGCGCCTCGGCGATTTTTTTGTCGGGCCACCCGGGATGGCTATTTTATGTTGTTTTTCTGCTTGTCGTTTACGTTTTAGTCCAATTATTTTTCGTCGCTAAATACTCAATACTCAATACTCAATACTCGTCTCCTCGTCTGTCGCTTTATTGGTTGTGGATTCCGGTCGCAATTATTGTTATAATATTAATGAATTGGCTGAAGACTTTGCCTTGGTGGAACTTGCTGAAAATATAAATTAAAATTATTCTAATTGTCCTAATTTCTAATTATTCTAATGAAATCCCAATTATTTAAAACCCCAAATAATAAATTAAAGATAAAAAACAATTGTTAATTTGGCGCTTGGGATTTGGTTATTTATTAGGTCAATTAGGTTAATTAGAATAATTAGGTCAATTTATTAACTTATGCTTCAGATTCCAAATCAAAAACTTAAAGAAATTTTGATAAAAGAAGATTTAATCAGCGCGGAAAATTTTGACAAACTGGCGGTTGAATCTAAAAGAATGGGCCAAAATATGGCAGATGTTTTAATTTCGCAGGGCGTGATAAAGCCGAACTATTTTTATACTTTGGTGGCGAAATACGTCGGCGTGGAACTGGTTAATTTGGGCGGGCAGGCAATTGAGGAAAAAACTTTAAGGAAATTATCGGAAGATCTCGCAAGGCAAAAGAGAGCGCTTATTTTTAAAGAGGAAAGCGACGGAACGCTTAGTGTCGCGATGGAAGACCCTTCCGATTTAGCGACGATAGAATTTCTTGAAAAAAATCTTAAGGTTAAAATAAAGCCGTTTTTGGTAACCTCCGACGATTTGAATAGGGGATTCGCTTTTTACGGCCGGCATTTGACAGAAGATTTTAAGCAAATAATTGAAGAAAATATTCAAGCTTCTCTTAGAAAAAAAATAGGTGATGTTAAAGAAGCGGCCAAAGACGTGCCGATAGTCGCGATAATAGACAACATTCTTTCTTACGCGATTTCTTTGCAGGCTTCGGACATTCACATTGAAATTTTGGAGAGTCTTATTTTAATAAGGTATCGCATAGACGGTGTGCTTCATGAAATTATAAGGATGCCGAAAGAAGTCCACCCGGCGATAGTGGCGAGGATAAAATTATTGGGTGATTTGAAAATAGACGAACATTTGAAACCGCAAGACGGTCGTTTCCGCCACAAAATAGGGCCGGACATGATAGATATTCGTATTTCCATAATTCCGGTTTTCTACGGCGAAAAAGTGGAAATGCGTCTTCTGCCTTCAACCCAGCGCCCGCTTTCCATGGAAGAGCTTGGAATTTTGGAAGACACCAGAAAAATAATAGAAGAAAACATCAAGAAAACTTATGGAATGGTTTTGGTTTGCGGCCCCACCGGTTCCGGAAAAACAACGACTCTCTATTCAATTTTAAACATATTAAACAGGCCGGAGGTTAATATAGTAACCATTGAAGACCCGATAGAATACGACATAAAATACGTTAACCAAACTCAAATCAACCCATTGGCAGGAATAACTTTTGCCACTGGGTTACGGTCTATTTTAAGGCAAGACCCGAATATTATAATGGTCGGTGAAATTCGCGACGAAGAAACCGCCGAAATTTCCGTTCATTCGGCTTTAACGGGCCACCTCGTGCTTTCTTCTTTGCATACAAACGATGCCGCAACCGCGGTTCCGCGATTAGTTGATATGAAAGTGGTTCCGTTTTTGGTGGCGGCGACTTTAAACGTCAGCATCGCTCAAAGGCTTGTAAGGAAAATCTGCCTTAACTGCATAGAGTCTTACGCGGCTGATAAAGGCACGGCGGCTTTTTTGGAAAAACAATTAAAAGAAGTAAATCCTCAGTCAAAGTTAACCGTTCCCAAATTTCTTTATCGCGGAAAAGGCTGTGCTGTTTGTCATAACACCGGTTATCGCGGACGAAACGGAATTTACGAAGTCTTAAGCATAGACGAAGAGATAAGGAAATTGATAATCAAACCGGAATTTTCGCTCAGCGATTTGAACGACGTGGCGAAGAAAAAAGGAATGATAACAATGTTTGAAGATGGATTAAGAAAGGCCGCGCTCGGAATGACAACAGTAGAAGAAGTTCTAAGAGTTATTCGCGAATAACTCTAAAATTGACCTAATTATTCTAATTGACCTAA
>QYPD01000021.1 GCA_007279775.1 Spirochaetia bacterium
AGGCATATCATTCCCATATTTAAAAAAATTCAAGCCAGACGTAATTCACGTTCACACTCCTTTTTCCGTCGGCCTTGAAGGCGCTTTAGCGGCGAAACTTTTCAAGATTCCTCTTGTCGGCACGCACCACACTTTTTACGACCACTATCTTAAACACATAAAATTAGACTACGATTGGATGAAAAAATTCTCCTGGAAGTGTTGCGTCGGCTTTTATAATTTCTGCGATTTGGTTATAAACCCTTCGCAATCGCTTACCGACGCTTTGAAAGAGAAAGGGCTTAAAATTCCAACGGAAGTGATAAGAAATTCCATTGACACGGAATTGTTTCAGCCTGTTCCAAACGCCAAAGAAAAAAAACTCATAAAGAAGAGTTTTGGCATTGAAGGCAGGTCTGCTGTTTATATGGGCCGATTAAGCTACGAAAAAAGCATTGATCAAGTTATTAAAGCCTTCGCTTTAACCCTTGAAAAAATGCCGGGTTTGAAATTGATGATTGTTGGCGACGGCCCAGAAAAACAAAGGTTGGAAAATTTTGTTAAAGAGTTAAAAATAAAAAACAAAGTAATTTTTACCGGATTTCTTTATAAAAACGAGCTTATCAAGGCGCTTCAAGCCAATGACGTGTTTTTAAGCGCCTGCAAAAATGAAAATATGCCGCTTTCGGTCGCCCAAGCGATGGCTGCGGGATTACCGCTTGTGATGGTCAAAGAAAACGGGCTCACGGAATTGATAGAAGAAAATATTAACGGATTTTTCTGCAAAACCGATAATCCAAAAGATATGTCGGAAAAAACCTTAAAATTGTTTTCAAACGCCCACTTGCTTAAAAAATTCGGCGCCGGCTCGCGAAAAATGGCGATGGAATATTCAAATGGAAAAATAACTGAATTGCTGATAGAATCATACAAAAGAATAATCAATACTAAAAAACGATGAAAATTTGTCTTTATTTGGAATTTTATAATTTCTTAGGCGGAATTTTTTACAAAAACATCGGCACCGGCCTGCTTTCCTCTTATGAGAATCAAAAGAAAACGCTGAAATCGCTCGGCGTAAAATTCACGGAAAAATGGGACGATTCTTGCGATATTCTGCAAATCAACACGCCGTGGCTTAAATCGCTTTGGCTGATTAAAAAAGCCCGCAAGCTGAATAAGAAAGTTATAATTTGGTCGCACGTGACCGCCGAAGACGCCCGTGACGTTTTTTGGTTCAATAAATATTTTTTCCCGCTAATCAAAAAATATATCGCTTACGCCTACGGTTTGGCTGACTTGGTTTTTTGCCCGAGCGAACATACTAAATCATTGCTTGTCGCTTACGGCCTGCCGGCTGAAAAACTCATCGTTCAATCAAACGGCGTTGATATGGATTTTATTTATCCCGACGCGCGTAAACGCGCCGAATATCGCCAAAAATACGATTGCCAAGGATTTACCATCGGCACGGTCGGACTTGTTCTTCCGCGAAAAGGAATTGACACGTTTTTGGCGATGGCGGAAAAATTTCCAAAAAATAAATTTGTTTGGTTTGGCAAAATTTACAGCGCCCTGATGGTGGAATCTTTGCCGAAAAATTTGCCAGTGAACGTAAAATTCACCGGATACGTTGAAGATAGCAACGCCGCGTTTAACGCCTTAGACGCCTTTATTTTCCCGTCTTACGAAGAAAATCAAGGCATGGTTATTTTGGAAGCCGCGGCTATCGGCCTGCCGATAATCGTCCGCGATATTCCGACATACAACCCATGGCTCAAAGATGGCGTCAATTGCCTTAAAGCTAAAAATAATAATGAATTTAAAACTTGCCTTGAAAATATTATTAAAGACAAAAAACTACGGGAAAAATTAAGCAAAGGCGCCCTAAAACTCGCCGAAAACGAAGACATTAAAACTCAAAGCAAAAAACTGCTGGAAACCTATCAAAAACTTTTGGGAAAATAAATCCGCCTTTCCCTCCCGGAAAAGAAAAGGCGGAGGCTATGCGCTTGAAGCACTTAATATGGAATATCGAAAAATCCTCCATCAAAAAATCCTACTGATCGGCGACGTCGACGCCGCTCGCGACGCCTCTCGCGGCGACAAAGAAAAAGGTAAATGCCATGCGCGGCGAGCCACCTTGTCTGTTGCAGACGGCCATGAAACCAATCATATACCAGAGTCGCGAACCAAATTGTCAGGAAAAATATTGAAAAATTCCATTCCAATCTGGTGCCAAGTAATATGACTGGTACGGTGGCTCCCAGCATGAATAGGAGCAACGGCGCGACGAATAAATTGTGATACGCATCTGCCGCTGTCCCCCATTCATTACTTTTGGCAACGACTATCCATTGATAGACGATGCCGAAGATGACGCTTATGGTGAGAAGAATTAATTGAAAATCAAGACTTCCCATCCACAGCGGCGACGATTGCTGCCGCTTGATAATTTCCACGCCGATGAGGATCACTCCGATGAGCGCGAGACCCCCCTGCTGGCTGGCGACGGAAACATTATATGGCAACCCCTCGCGCCAGTCCCTGATAATAAACAGAATGCCAATAACAAGAAAGACAAGGGTTAACGCGATCGCCCACATTGGACATTGCCACAGAAACCAATAGATTCCCTTCATAAACCACCTCCATATAAAATTTTTAGTGTTCTGCTTTTACCGTTATATTAAAATAAAATCCCCTATTTGTCAAACTTGAATTAACGGCTAAAAAATTATATTATATAACAAACTAAAATGTTTAGAAAAATTATCGATAAAAATAAAGCGTATTGGTCGCAGAAAGAATTCGTCGGTTCCATAATTTTCGGGTTTCTGCTTTTAGTTGCCAGCTTATTTATAAATTACTCCGCCGGCAGTTTTGCCACTGAAAAAGCGGGCATTGGAGTCACCGACTTATTTTTAGACAATGTACCTATAATAGATATGGGATTTTTGCTTGTTTATGGTGCCATCGCGCTTTTATTCTTTATCTTGGCAATTGTTTTATTTGAGCCGCGCTATCTGCCCTTTACTCTTAGAACTCTCGCTTTATTTATTCTTGTCAGGTCTATTTTCATAGTTTTAACCCATATCGGCCCTTATTACGAATTCGCGCCGCTTCCGCCAAGCAAAATTATGGGACAAATAACTTTCGGCGGAGACCTTTTTTTCTCGGGACATACAGGCGTTCCGTTTTTAATGGCTTTAATTTTTTGGAAATTTGCCCGCTTGCGATTTATATTTATCGCCGTTTCGGTTATTTTCGGTATCAGCGTTCTTTTGAGCCATATCCACTATTCAATAGACGTCGTTGCCGCATTTTTCATCACTTACGCCATTTTTGAAATGGCCAAAAACTTCTTTCCTAAAAGCTATAAGTTGATTTCGGAGTTTTAAGCTGAATAAAAAAGATTTTATTTTCTTCCCTAACTCCAAAAAACCGCATTTCAGAAAATGCTTACGGGGTTATTGTAAAATAGAATTTATGGAATTTTATTGACAAATGATTTATAGTTCTTTACTATTTTATTAAAGCTCTTTAAATCAATAGAATAAGGGAATAATGCCATAAAACGGGTCAGCTGAGAAGCAAGCCCAAAACAAAAAAGGAGGCAAGCCATGGGAAGAGTAAGCGGAAATTTAGTGTCGGAAATTAAGTTAGGCAAGTTAGTTGAAACATTGAGAATTTTACAGGAATTCGGAGCGGTGGACGAAGACTTCAGGCGTTTACGAAAAGACCACGATTTAGCGCTTGAGATTTTCAGGATTATTCGAGACAATACAATCTTCAGAAATACCAGATATGCGATGGGGTATGAAAGAGATGAACAAATCGAAAAGTTTACAAAATGGAACACGGAATTATCTCTTGGAATCCCCGAGGCGGACTTCGCCAATATCCCGAAAGAATTTCCTAACCCTCCATCATGCTCAATGCATGACCTTCACTGCACATGCTTGGTTTATGAATTCGAAGAACCCCTTGAGACACTTCTCAACGGTATGCGAATCTTGGACCACGAGTTACGGAAAATTAACGGGAGTTTGTCTTTCGAGCAATCTATCGGCGGTGTCTACAACAGTGAAAAGTTGGAGTTGTTTTTCCCCGAACGGCTTCCGCCCGACAAAATTCGTTTTCGGCCCGAAGCTTACGCAAGAAAAAAGGGTTTCCGTTTTATCGTCGCGCAACTTGGGAGAGGAATGCGATTTCCCCAGGCAATATCAGCCAACAAAGGCTGGGGATATTTTAAGGATTTTTTCCAATGGTGTGACGAAAAACAAATCAGAAACGTCGGACAGGAACTCCCCTATGTTGCCGCTATGTACCCAGGATGGATAACTTCTGTTTGTGGCGATAGCTCATTGTATCCTAGGCCATTGGCGTTAGACATCCAAGCTGATTCCATCTTTAAAGATTTTCGGCCCGACCATTGTTCCTGTTTGTGCCTGCACGAATACCTAAACTCCAATTACCCTTCATATGGGAAAACTGGGAAAAGTAAACCGTTTAGGATTGAGGCAACAGATTTCGACTATAGGTATAAGGGCGATTCTGTTGTTGGAAGCGGTTATGGCATCTGTACAATAACTCAAGAAACTTAAAAACATTGGCAAATAGCCAAACAAAAAAAGCCATTTGCGAAGATTGTATAATTTCGCAAATGGCTTTTCTATTTATTTTAATTTAAATTAAGATAAAAGGTTTCATTTTCTCAGAAACCCCGCAGCTAATCTAATTTATTATCAAATATTTTAGAAATCTTTTCTATAGCCAGCCTTTTGAAGCGAGGTTATAAATTACCGAGCGAAAAGGAAAAAAGCGGGAAAATCGCGCTGTTTGAATCCCCCGACCGCGGTCGGGGTTGAGTTCGCAGATTTTCCGTCGATTTTTTACTTTGAGCGAATACAATTTATCCGAGCTGAAAACCGGCTGGCGGGAAAAGATTTCTAAGAATCACCCGTGCCTTATTTCCAACACATCTCCATCTTGAACAATATAGTCTTTGCCTTCAAGCCGCAGCCAGCCTTTTTGTTTCGCCGCCGTCCACGAACCTGCCTCAATAAGCTTTTGCCAATTTACGGTTTCGGCGCGAATGAATTTTTTCTCAAAATCGGTGTGGATTTCTCCCGCCGCCTCCGGAGCTTTCGCTCCCCTTTTAATGGTCCACGCGCGGGTTTCGTCTTCGCCCGTGGTCAAAAAACTTATCAAGTCTAAAATTTCATACGCTTTTTGGATTAATTTATTTATGCTTTCGGAATCCGCTTCCGCCAAATTTATTATCAAATAATTCGCTCCCAACGATTTTATTCTCTCTTTAAGTTCTTCGCTCGCGTCTTCCGGCGCGCCGTTCAGCAAATAAATCTGCGGCTTGGCTGCCAATAAATTCATTTCTTTAACTATCGGCTCGTCCAATAAATCTTTATCTAAATTAAAAAGCAAATTTCCTTTATTCAATTCTTCACGGATTTTTTTCAAAATTTCAAAATCCCTCGCTTTTTGCTTGTCTCCGCTTCTTACTTCACCTTCAAGCTTTGCCAAACGCTTTTCAACGCCGTCCAAATCTTTAAAAATCAATTCGGCGTTTACTGTTTCCAAATCCCTTATCGGATTAACTTTTTCTTCAACGTGGATAATCTCCGAAGACTCAAAGCAACGCACAACTTCAACAATCGCCGCCACATCGCGGATATGGGAAAGAAATTGGTTGCCAAGCCCTTCGCCCTTGTAAGCGCCTCTAACCAGACCAGCGATATCGTAAAATTCAACCACAGCCGGAATTGTTTTTTTGGATTTGCTAAGCTTTGTAAGTTTATCCAGCCGTTCATCAGGAACCGCAACAACGCCCACATTCGGGTCTATAGTTGCAAAAGGATAATTGGCAACATTAATTTCTTGCTTTGTCAGAGTCTTAAAAAGCAGCGATTTACCGACATTCGGCAACCCCACTATTCCTATTGAAAGTTTCATGTTTTAAAATTACCAGATTTAAAAGGCTTTTTCAATGCCCTTTTATTTTTTAAAATCTGATGTTAAACTATAAATAGTAACCAAATAAACAAAATTTATGGAAAATGAACCGATAGAAAGGATATC
>QYPD01000022.1 GCA_007279775.1 Spirochaetia bacterium
AATCAGCTGAAATCAGTATAAATCAGCGGTAATCAATAATATGTTCAACTCATTCAAGATTTCCAAGTTTTTGCTCTATTTGGTTCCGTTAATGGTCGTTCTTGTCACTTCACAAACACTTTTTCCTTTTATCGTCGGAAAATACGTTTATTTTCGGATACTCGTTGATTTGGCTTTTATTTTCTTTTTGTTGGGTCTTTTGTTTAATCAGCAGGAATCGGTTCAAATAGGCGTGAATCAGCGTTTTAAGCAATTAATAAAAAATCCTTTAGTGATAGCGGTTTCGGCCTTTATTTTTTTCTTTTTGTTGGCGTGTTTGTTCGGTTTTGACCCGCAATATTCTTTTTGGTCTAATTTTGAAAGGGGAGAAGGAGGCCTACAACTTCTTCATTTTTACGTTTTTTTCGCGCTTCTGGCGCTCCTTTTTAGGGAAGAAAAAGACTGGCAAAAAATATTTACAATGACGATTGTTGGAGGATTGGGAATGGCTTTTTATGGGTTGCTTGCCGGTTGGGGAGCGGAAGGTTTTATAGGTCCCAAGTTCGGCGACCCCGATTTCCGTTTTTACGGCTCCATAGGCAATCCGGCTTACGTGGCGGCATACGCGATTTTTATGCTTTTTTATTCAGCGTATCTTTTAATTTCAAAATATAAAGATAAATTACTTTCCTTCGGCGCAATTGTTTTATGGCTGTTAATGGTCGTGTTTTTGGTTGTGTTTTTTGCCGCCGCCACCAGAGGCGCTTTTGTCGGACTTATTGCCGCGGTTCTCGCTTTTATCTCTTATTTGGCTTTTTCTTCAAAGCGTTGGCGGAAATGGCTTATTTCCGGCGCCGCGATTTTAATTCTTTTAGTTGTTTTATCGATCCAATTTAAAAATGTGCCCTTAATAAAATCATCTCCGGTTTTTTCCAGAATTCTTGATATTTCTTTCACGACAAAGACCTTTGAAGATAGAATGACGATATGGAAAATGGCTTTTGACGGTTGGAAAGAACGGCCGATTTTGGGTTGGGGACCGGAAAATTTTATTCAGGTCTTTGACCGCGATTTTAATATTAAATATTTTAAACCGGCTGAAGGTTTTGGCGCTTGGTTTGACAGGGCTCACAGTATCTATCTTGATTATTTGGTTGAAACCGGAATTTTAGGTCTGTTAAGTTATCTGGGCATATTTATTGTTTTTTATTGGCAACTCCTATGGAGTTCGCGGATAAATACGGATAAAGAACAGATTTATACTGATAAAAAATCCGTATCAATCAGCCAAAATCCGTATAAATCAGTGTTGGTCAAAGGATTATTATTTGCCATTCCCATAGCGTATCTTGTGCAGGGTATAGTTTTGTTTGACGTCTCGCCGATTTATTTGAATCTTTTTTTGCTTTTCGGATTCGCCGTGTATAAATTCACAAATAATCATAGTTTAAAGGTTTAGCGGCTAGTATGGGTATGGGTTTAGTTATATGGTTAATAATAAAATAAAAAGTTTTACCGATTTAAATGTTTATCAAAATACCTATAAGGCATCTTTAAGGGTTGCAAATGAGATTTTGCCAAAATTGCCGTCCCGAGAGAAATTTGATTTATCAGATCAATTAAGCCGTTCTTCTAAAGCGGTTCCTCGTTTAATCGCGGAAGGATACGCCAAAAAACATCAAAAAGCGGGATTTCAAAAATATTTAGACGACGCATTGGCTGAATGTAATGAAACTATCGTAAGCTTGTCGCACTGCCGCGACATTTATAAATTGAACGAGGAATTATGCGATGAATTAATTAATATCTATGACATATCGGCAAGGCAAATTTATAAATTAGCCGAAGCTTGGGATAAATTTAAAAATAGTCGTAGATCGTCAAACCAAGACAATAACGAAGCCCATACTAGCGGCCATAACCAAACCCATTAATAATTATGTACAAATTACTGTTAAAACAATTCATCATAGTCGCGCTTATTATTCTCGCAATTCTTTCCATTGTTTTCGGAGCGGTTTTGCCGTGGATGAAATCAAGCTTGTACATTACCGCTTTAATTGGCGTGCGTTCGGGGAAAACACAAACGTTGGACAATTTTAAGGCGGAATTTAATCGCCCCTTGGATTTTTATTCGCCTATCGGCGATGAGGAGATTGTGAAATTCTTGGGAAGCGATGTAATTAGTTCGGCAATCGTTCAAAATAAACAAAGTCCTCAAATAAAGCAGTTAGTTCAATTATTGGCGGATTACATCGCCCCCCATCTTTTATTGGATGACACAAGGCATATTCTCATTGGAGCGCAGTTGTACACGATGCTTTGGCAGGTTTCCGGTGATGAAAACAGTTTTCAAAAATCAGAGTTTTATTATAAAAAAGCATATGAAATTGGGCCGAAACTGCCGCCTGTATTATACGGGATGCTTGATTTGTATAGATTAAAAGGTGACGAAGTAAACGCGGAAAAAATCCGCGGAGAAATTTTGAAATATTGGCCGGATGACGAGAGCGTAAAGACGATATTAAAGCAGTAAAAATTGGTTGACAATAGATAACTATCGTATATACTTTAGATATATGCCTAAAATAGTAATAAGTGTAAAAACCGATAAAGAAGTAAAGGAAAATGTTCAAAAGATTGCCGAGGAAATTGGCATTTCTTTAAGCGACGTGATAAACGCTTCTTTGAGAAATTTTATCAGAACCCGCGAGGTGCGTTTTTCTGATATTCCACAAATAATCCCTGAATTTGAAAAATTTTTAGGCATTGCGGAGAAGGACATAAAAAATAAGAAAAATTTATCACCCGTTTTTAAGTCGGCGGAAGAAATGAGAGAATATCTTAGCTTGTTATGAAAATAAGATTTCATAGAAATTTTGAAAAGCAGTACAAAAAACTTAGAACTAACGAGAAAGAAAAAGTAAAAGAGCGATTAGCTTTATTTATTCAGGACGAGTTTAATCCGATTTTAAATAACCACCCGCTTAGAGGAAAACATTTGAGCTATCGGAGCATTAATATCGCCGGTGATATTAGGTCAATTTATAAGCGAATATCTTTTGATATAATCATATTCGTTGCCATTGATACGCATAGTAATTTGTATAGATGAAAATTTCACTTAGCGTCATAATTTTAACTTATAACGAAGAATTAAATCTTGAAAAGTGCCTTAAAAGCGTTGCCGGTTTGACAACCGAAGTCTTTATCGTTGACTCTTATTCTAAAGATAAAACTTTGGAAATTGCCAAAAAATACGGCGCTAAAATTGTTAAACATCCGTTTGAAAATCAGGCGAAACAATTTAATTGGGCGCTTGATAACTTAAAAATAAAAACAGAATGGATTTTGCGCTTGGACGCCGATGAATATTTGGCAGACGAACTCAAACACGAAATAACTGAAACACTAAAAAACGCGCCGGACGGCGTAAGTGGTTATTATATAAAAAGGAGGGTTTGTTTTATGGGCCGGTGGATGAAACATGGCGGTTATTATCCTGCTTGGTTTTTAAGGCTTTTTAGGTATGGTAAGGCTCGTTATGAAGAAAGAGAGGTTGACGAGCACGCGGTTCTTTTAGATGGCCAAGCTTCGCGTTTAAAAAATGATTTTGTTGATGAAAATAGGCAGAAACTGGAATGGTGGATTGGAAAACAAAACAATCATTCATCAAGAGAGGTTTCGGCGATATTGCGGGAGAAGGAAATAAGAAATAAAATTAGAGTATCGCCGTCTTTTTTTGGAAATCAGGCTGAACGGAAGCGATGGTTGAAAGAAAAAGTTTTTATGAAATCGCCGATGTTTTTCCGCGCTTTGCTTTATTTCATTTACCGTTATTTTTTCCGGCTGGGATTTTTAGACGGCAAAGAAGGTTTGATATTTCACTTTTTAAGCGCGATGTGGTATCGTTTTATTATTGACGCGAAGCTTTACGAGGCGTATAAAATACGAAGAAATAATTAATTATTATGGATAATATCAAAGTTTTAGTTGTCGGTGGGGCCGGCTATATCGGCGGAGCGGTAACGGATTTTCTCGCAAAGAGAAATATACCGTTTACGGTTTATGATAATTTGCTTTACGAGCAGCACTATTTAAAGCCGGTTGATTTTGTATACGGCGATATCCGTGACACCGAAAAACTGAAAAAATTGTTAAAAGATTACACTCATGTGATTTGGTTGGCGGCCATTGTGGGAGACGCCGCTTGTCAGGTTCGTCCCGAGCTGACAGTTACCATAAACCAAGAATCAGTCCGTTGGCTGGCGGAAAATTACGACGGCAGAATTGTTTTTGCTTCAACCTGTTCGGTGTATGGTAAAAACGAAGGCGAATTGGATGAAAACTCGCAATTAAATCCGCTTTCCCTTTATGCCGAAACAAAAAGAGAAGCGGAAAAGATTTTAGCAAATAAAAACGCTTTAATTTTTCGATTAGGTACGGTTTTCGGGGTCTCTGACTCTTATTCCCGGTTGCGAATGGATTTAGTTGTTAATTATATGACCGCGAGTGCTGTAACTAAAGGAAAATTATCGGTTTTTGGAGGAACTCAATGGCGTCCCTTAATCCATGTTTTAAATGTGGCCGAGGCGATGGCGTATAATGTTGATAAATCGTTGAAAGGAATATACAACTTATCAACGGTTAACTATCAGATAAAAGATTTGGCAAAGGAAGTTTCAGAAATTACCGGCTGTAAAATTGAATATACGCCTCAAGAATTTGAAGACCAAAGGAATTATCACGTAAGCGTTAAAAAAGCGGAAAATGCCGGCTTGTT
Organism: Spirochaetia bacterium; assembly: GCA_007279775.1. Classification (GTDB taxonomy): domain Bacteria; phylum Patescibacteriota; class Minisyncoccia; order UBA6257; family UBA9933; genus QYPD01. Next base: position 4,763 of record QYPD01000022.1, read on the forward strand.
AAATTTCGAAAAGGTATTCACTGTCTCGGACGGCGTAAAACAAATTTATGATTTGGTAAGTTCGGGTCGCGTAAAATACATTGAAAACGACGTTTATTCAAATGAAAAGCACATAACTAATTTAAATAATAATGGAAAATTTAATTAAAAAAGAACCGACATTGATAAAAGGGGGATTTGCGATTGACGATCGCGGGATGCTTACCTTTGCCAATGATTTTGACTTCAGCGGCGTAAAACGGTTTTATATGGTGGAAAATTTTTCCCCGGAAACAATACGCGCTTTTCATGGCCATAAAAATGAGGCGAAATATGTTTTTGTGGTTTCCGGTTCGGCGATTGTCGCGGCCGTGGAAATGGACCATCATGAAACTCCAAACAAAAACAACAAAATGCATCGTTTCGTGCTTTCAGCTAGAAATCCCGGAATACTTTTTATTCCGTCCGGCTTTGCCAATGGCTTTCGGCCATTGGAACAAGGCACAAAAATAATGTTTTATTCAACCTCAACGCTTGAAGAATCAAAGGACGATGATTACCGTTTTCCGCATAATTATTGGGGTATGAATATTTGGTCGGTCGAAAATCGTTAATTTTAAATTAAACGGATGAAAAAAGTTTTATTATTGGGCGCGACAGGAATGCTTGGCAGCGCCGTCTACGATGTTTTAAAAGATAAATACGAGCTTGTTCTTACTGCTCGTGATAAAGAAAAAATAGACTTGCTTAACCGAAAATACGGCGGGGTAGACAAACACAAAGTCGTTCTTTTTGACGCCGAACCGATTTATCAGGATTATATCAATAAAAAAGGCAGCCTCGGAGAATATCTTCCAAACTTTTTAAAAGAAGCCGGTGAGGTAGATTTTGTCATAAATGCTATAGGAATTACGATTCCTTACTCAATGGTTAATCCGGCCTTAACTTTTTTTATAAATGGCGCTTTGCCGCATATTCTCGCTGGAATTTTCGGCGAAAAACTTATTCATATAACAACAGATTGCGTTTATAATGGCAAAGAAGGATTTCCTTATGACGAAAATTCTTTGAAGACGCCGGTTGATATTTACGGCCTTTCAAAAAGCATAGGCGAGCCTACGAATTGTTTAACTATAAGGACTTCGATTGTCGGCAGGGAATTGGAAGGATTCACCGGTCTTTTAGAATGGTTTTTACAACAGGATGGAAAAGAAATAAGCGGATTTGCCGAACATTATTGGAATGGCATTACTACAAAACAATTCGGAAAAATCTGCGATGAAATTATGTCAAGCAGGGAAGCGTATCCCAAGATAGGCATTTATCATGTCTTTTCAAACACCGTCTCCAAATACGAAATGGTTAGTAAATTTAAAGAGAAATTCGGAATCAATTGTAAAATCAGCGTTAATACTGAAAATAAACTGAATCGTATAATGTCAACGGTTAAAGATTTGAATGCGAAACTTAAAGTTCCTTCGTTCAGTCAAATGGTTGACGAATTATAATTTAGATTATGAAGTTTAAATTATTAACCTTGCTTGGTATCCGGCCCGATTATATCAGGATGTATAAGCTTATAAAGCTTCTTGACGGCTACAAAGACAACTTTGAGCATCTTTTGGTTCATTCAGGCCAGCATTACGACCCCGAGCTCTTCGGAAATTTCTTGAAAGAATTTGATATCCGCCAACCGGATATTGATCTGGGAATCGGTTTAACACTTAAAGAAAGGGGAGTTTCAAATCATGCCTACCAAACCGCTCTTCTCGGCGAGCGGGTATATGACTTAATTGAAAAAGTAAAACCAAGCGCCGTAATGTATCTGGGAGACACAAATACCGTTCTTTCTTCAATAACAGTGGCCCGTTGCGGGGTGCCGGTTATTCACCTGGAAGCCGGCGGACGGAGTTTTGATTGGCGGATGCCGGAAGAAAAAAACAGGGTCGTTATAGACCATTTGTCTGACGCGCTTTATTCTTATCTTCCGCGCTATAAAGACATTTTGGTCTCGGAAGGCATTGACGATTTCAGGGTGAAAGTAATAGGTAATATAATAATGGACGCAGTTAACGATTACGAAGTAAAAGCCGACGCGAGCAAAATTCTTGAAGAACTGGGAGTGAAGGAAAAGCAATTTATTTTAGTTACGCTTCATCGGGAAGAAAATATCAGCGTAAAAGAAATTCTGGAAAATAAACTTTCGGATATTTTAAGGTTTGCCAAAGAAGAAAAATTGCCGGTTGTTTTTCCGGTTATGCCAAGAACCGCGGCAATGATTGAAAAATATGAATTGGGGTATTTACTTAACGATTCTCAATTCATTAAAAACAAGCCATTGGGATTTTTTGACTTTTTGAAAGCGGAAAAAACCGCGCGTCTGATAGTTTCTGACAGCGGCACGGTCCAGGAAGAAGCTCTGATTATGGGAACGCCTTGTGTTATTGCGCGCCGTTCCACCGAACGGCCGGAAACAATTTGGGCTGGCGCCACAATCCTGGAAGGGTTTGAAGGTAAAGAAACGCTTTATAACAAAATGCGCGAGGCATACAATATGAAAACAGATTGGGATAGAAATATTTTAAATCCCGAAGGAGGCAGCCCGAGTGAAAGAGCGTATCAAGATTTTATTTTAAAAGTTCAATCAAATTATTTTGAAACTTCGCGCAGCTTCGAAACTTTAAAAAATAAAAAATTTATCAGAAGAACTTATAATTTATAATATGGACAAACAAAAAATTTTAATTATTGCTTCTAATTTTCCTCCTTTATCGACTAGTTCTGGAAAAAGATTGGGCGATCTTTTCTTTTATTTCCTAGAGACAGCTATTATGTTTTGACTGAAAAAAAGATGCGTTTTTTCCCCGAATTTAATTCCGGCCGGACTTTTTACTTTTCTGGTATCAAATTCTTTAAATTCGGATTTTATTTCACTCAAATTTTTGATATCATCAAGAAAGCTCTTTATTTATGTAGAAAGAATAATATCAAAAGCATTTTACTTATTGTCGATGCTGGGCCTTGTATGCTGGCATCTTTTTTTCTCTTTTTTCTAACAAAAATCCCGATTGATTTTTATTTTTTTGACCTTTATAAGGGGAATAACTCCTTAAGTAGAATTGCTTTTTATGTTGCTAGTTTTATCGAAAAATTTTTAATAAAAAAATCGCGATATCTATTTTTTATCTGGGATGATTTGAAAGACTTTTATAAAAATCGTTATCCCGATGATGTTCAAAAAATGTTTGTTATCTCTTCCTCTATAATATACGAAAAATATTACATATCGAAAACAGACTTATCAAAGAAAAGTATATATAGAATTTATTATACCGGGTCGATTAGTAAATTTCAATTTGATATTATCAAATTATTTTGTGAGGTTATTAGAAATCATTCTGATTTGGAACTTTATTTATTTACACCTCATAAAAAAACAGAAATTAAAATATTAAATGAAAAAGGAATTTACGCAAAAAATGTTTATTGGGATTATGCAGAAGGAGATAAATTAATTAAAGAATTAAAAAAAGCCGATCTTTTATTAATGCCATTTTCTTTTTTGGAAGAGAATAAAATTGTTGTTTCTATAATGGTAGGCGGAAAGATCGTTGAGTATCTGGCTTCAGCGATTCCTATTTTACTTATTGCGCCTTCTTATGCAGCAGTAACAAAGTTTTTTATGAATTATAATTTAGGTTTAGTAGTTAGCGAATCATCTAAAATGGCCGTAGAATCGATATTAAGAGAATTTATTAAAAATGAGAAAAAATATTTAGAAACGGCTTTAATGGCCAGGGAGGTTTCTAAGAAATTTTTTACAGCAGAGAAAAATTGCCAATTACTTATGAATTTTTTATTTAATTAAATGATTTTTTAATTAAATTTAATATTTTTAAAGCTATATTTTTTATTTCAAATAGTTCTAAATAATTATTTCCGCAATCTGAATTTAGTTTCATCATGATAATTATATAAGTTAGCTTTTTAAAAGCAAACTTTCAAAAATTCAAGAAGTTTAGATATTCTAAAA